>JABDOU010000077.1 GCA_013043085.1 Acidimicrobiia bacterium | reverse complement strand
CACGGGCATGACGTCCCTCGGCTTCCGGGTTCGTGATGACCATGACAACGGCGAGGGCGGCACCGTCGGCTGACGACGTGAACCATTTGTGCCCATTGATCACATAGTCGTCTCCGTCAATGACGGCGGTGGTCGACATCAAGGTTGGATTCGAGCCGGCATGCTCGGGTTCGGTCATCGAGAAGCAGCTGCGGATGTCGCCGTTGATGATCGGAACGAGCCATGTCTGCCTCTGCTCCTCCGTTCCAAAGCCATGGAGGATTTCACTGTTGCCGACGTCGGGGGCCTGACAATTGAAGGCGTAATGACCGAGCGGGGTCGTCGCAAGAACCTCTCCCACTCGTGCGAATTCGAGCAACGACAAACCCATTCCACCGTATTCCTTGTGGAAATGCGGTGCCCACCAGCCGTTGTCACGAACCTTCTTTCGGACATCGGCAATAGCCGGTTCGACGGACTCGAATCCTTCGGTCGCCAGATCACGCTCGAGCGGATATAACTCCTCCTCGACAAAATCCCTGATTGCAGACAACGTATCGGCCAGTGGTCCTTCGACGTCGGTAAGGGTCATGAGCGGCCTCCTTGTACCAACCACCCTATCGGCGTGCTCACCCGGCTACCAGTTTGCGAATCTTGCCGTCAAACGACAATACGTAGAGCTCGCCAAAACCATCTTCTCCAAACGACGAAACCGAAGCCAGCTGACCGACGGTAGAGGTCCAGTCGCGCTCTGCCACAACCTGGCCGTTGTCCAACCTGAAGCCTCGCAGGTAGCCGCTGACGAAGTCGCTATAGAGAAATGTTCCCTGAAGGCCCGGTATCTCGCTGCCTCGATACACGTACCCGCCGGTAACCGACCGACCTTCGTCAGCGTTGGCCATCGCCCGGATCGGAGGGGTGGCATTCAACCCCTCACATGCAGATCCGAGTCTGCATTGAAATCCCTCGAACACCGGCCAGCCAAAGTTGTCCCCTTCCTGTCCTACCGAGACCTCTTCCCAGGCGCTCTGGCCAACATCGCCGATGTAGATCGAATCTCCGTCGAAATCGAAGCGCCAAGGATTGCGGAGCCCATAGGCCCAGAGCGAGGACGACCCCGAGGCGACATCGATTCGAACGATGCCCCCGAGCAAGGTGTTCTGGTTCTGACCGTTGCCAAACGGGTCGTTTCCTCCCCCACCGTCGCCCAGTCCTAGGTAGAGGAATCCATAGGGCCCGAACTGCAGCATGCCACCGTTGTGATTGGTCGCAGGCTGATCGACTTGTAACAGGATCCGGGTAGAACTCGGACCGAACTCTGTCAGTCTGTATTCACGCACAACCGTGCGTTCCACTCGTTCGTCGGTTCCCTCCGTGTAATGCACGTAAAACAGTTGGTTCTCACCGAAGGCCGGATGAAACGCGAGACCAAGGAGTCCGCCTTCGCCTCCGCTGGCAACAATCGCCGACATGTCAAAGAACGTTGATCGGCTGCCATCGGCTGCGATCTGGATGATCCGCCCGGCTTTTTCAACAACAAACATCCTCCGGTCTCCTTCCGGGGCAGTCAAGAAGAGGGGACTCGAAAAGCCCGACGCTATCTCCTGGTATGCCACATCGGGCAGGCCGCGCGGCGCTCCGACATCTCCCGCCACCGGCCACCACGACCCATCGCCGAAGCGCAGAACGACATCGGCCTCTTGCTGAACATTTTCAAATGAGAAATAGAACTGCGCATCGGACGGACGGAAAATGGCAACCGAATCTGAGCCGTTTCCATTCCAATCCCCCGCCACAATTCGATCCGAGGGCGCCCCATAGAAGAACTCGAATTCGGCAACGCCGCTGTCAAGCTGATTGCGAAAATAGACCAACCCGGTCGACTCCCGGTAAAGGCCAACGGAGTCGATCCCGTCGCCATCGAAATCACCCGCGAAGGGTCGATCACCCGGATTTCCGAAGAAAAAGGACCTTTCGGCGACACCCGTGGACAGTTCATTGCGTATAAACACTTCGCCATTGCGATAGATTGCCACCGTATCGCACCCGTCACCGTCCCAGTCGCCGGCCAAAGGAATATCGGAGGCAAGACCATAGAAGAACTCCAGATCGGCTACTCCCTCCTGATTGGAATTCCGCAAGTAGACAAACCCGCTCGTCGGCCGGTACATCGCGACCGTCGCGGTGCCATCACAATCCCAGTCGCCCAACAACGGCACGTCGCCCGGAGTCCCGTAATAGAAACTGTTGGTGGATCCGTCCCGGTAGCGGAGGTGCCAGCGACCGGTTGCCTGGTCGAACAACGCCACGTCGGAGTTGCCCGTCTCCAGATCCGCCGCGCGAGCGGCGGGCATGTCGGCCACGATCAACGCAGCGAGCGCCAGAACTCCAATCACGGAAACCTCTTTGAAGAGGTTTCGAACCGGAACGAGGTTCACGAGGACTCCTTTCAATCGTGGAACGGGACGTTCAACCAACGGATGGCAAGATAGCCGGGTATGAGCGCTACCAACCCACCGCCGCCCGACGAAACAGACCTGACAGCCCTAAGCGACGAGGTCACGTATGCCTCCATCACCAGG
>JABDOU010000070.1 GCA_013043085.1 Acidimicrobiia bacterium | reverse complement strand
GCGGAGCACCGCTTCAAGTTGGTCAGACAACGACATTTCTGTATTTCGGCGAAGCGGAAGCCGTTGGTCTCCGCCACTGGATGGACGTATTCAGACCTCTGCCGGCATTCACCCGCCACGACGGGACCAATCTCTGGTCGCTCACCGTTGACCTACCCGAACGTTCTCGCATCGAGTACAAGCTCTCGATCAAGTCAAAGGGGCGGCGCCGACTGATCCTCGACCCTCTGAATCCACAGCTCGCGCGTGATCCGTTCGGCAGGAATTCGGTAGTGACTGGGCCGTACTACGAACGCCCGGCCTGGTCCCTGCCGTCGAGCTCGGTCACCCCCGGATCACTCACGGTTCTTGATGTCTCGTCGGACATCTTCGGAGAAACTCGGCGAGCCCATGTGTATCTTCCCGCGTCCGATGTAGACGGACCGTGGCCGCTGCTGGTGGCCCACGACGGTTGTGAGTACACCGAATATGCCGCCCTCACCACTGTGCTCGACAATCTGATTGCAGAAGGCGAGATTCCACCGGTCGCCTGTGTACTCAGCGATCCCGGAGACCGGATGGCGGAGTACACCGGTGACGATCGCCATGCCGAACATATCGTCCACGAGCTGATCCCGGCGGTTGCTGGTCAAATCACTGTCGATCCCAACCGCATGGTGGCGCTTGGCGCCAGCCTTGGCGGAGTCGCATCGTTGCATGCAGCGTGGCGACACCCGGGCGTCTTCTCGGCGTTGATACTCCAGTCAGGGTCCTTTGTGACCGCCCTTGGCGGCAAGCACCGCCGCGGTCAGGTCTTTGCACCAGTCGTCGAGTTCATGCTGGCGTTTCTCGAACGTCCAGGCCGGCTGCCTGCCCGCATGCATCTTTCGTGTGGACGGTTCGATGGGCTCATCACGGAGAACCGCCGCATGTCGTCTCACTTCCGGGCACTTGGAGTCGACGTCGAGTTTGAAGAAGTGCCTGACGGACACAATTGGGAGAATTGGCGGGACCGTCTGCGAGGCGGGCTCGTGCACGCGTTCGGGCCGGTAATCTCGAATCGCGACTTCCCACCAGAAAGCCCGGCATGACGACGACCCGCAAGATCGGACTATCTCTCGGCGCCGACCTCTGCTGGCCAACGTTCTACGAGGACATCGTCGAACAACTTGATCCGGTGGCAACCATGGGATCAGAGACTGTGAGGTTTGTCGTAGATCGCGTGACGATCGAACCGTACGCCCTCCATCAGGAGTCGAGCTACGACGTCGTTCTCGATCGGCTGACTCACTGGTACCACACCAGCAGGGAGTGGATCAAGAAATCGATCATCATGGATGGCACCTACGTCCTCAACAATCCATTCTCGATTCAGTCAATGGAAAAGCACACGTCTTACGCAGCGATGATGCGTCTCGGGTTGCCGGTGCCCGAGACGTGGATGATCCCACCGAAGCATTATGAAGCAACCTCAGATCTTCAGATCACCCTGGAGAGCTATGCGCAAATGTTCGATCTCAAAGCAATCGGCGATCAGATCGGTTATCCGCAATTCCTCAAACCGTTCGACGGAGGGGCCTGGGTCGGGGTATCACGCATCGATACCGCAAACGATCTTGAACGTGCCTATAACGAGTCCGGCGTACGGCTCATGCACCTACAAAAGGCGGCTGAGCCCTTTGACCTCTTCGTCCGAGCTCTGGCGGTTGGGCCGCAGGTGAACGTGATCAGGTATGACCCGGGCGCAGCACTTCATGATCGCTACAAGGTCGATTTCGATTTCGTAGACGAAGATGAATTGCAGCTGCTCTCAGACATGGTGCTGACGATCAACACGTTCTTCGGATGGGACTTCAATTCCTGCGAGTCACTCCGGGTAGACGGAACCTTCCATCCGATCGACTTCGCCAATCCCTGTCCCGATTCCCAGGTGACCTCTCTGCATTTTCACGTTCCATGGTTGGTCAAGGCAAAGATCAGGTGGTCGTTGTTCTGTGCCGCCACCGATCGGCCGATGCGATTGAATCTCGACTGGGACGAATTCTTCGAGATCTCCGACTCCGACCGCCCGTATCGCGAGAAACTCACCGAGTATGGAAAGATCGCTCGCCGCAGGCTCGACTCAGACCGGTTTGATGAGTTCTGCGCCACCCAGCTTGCCGATCTCGACACGGTGACGCTCGAGTATTTCGGAAGTGAAAAGGCGCGAGAGACGGTTCATGCCAAGGTCGGCCGCATGTTCCCGAGCCACGAAGTCGAACAGTTCACGGATCATTTCTGGGGACTCATCCAATTCTGGCGCAAGACCGAGGCCGACCGGCTTGCCGGCGCATGAAAGAGGAAACAGCCTGGTACTCGGATCGAGTTGAGGCATGGATTCATCTATCGCGGTGGGGCCATTTCGGTCGGCCCGTTCTGGTATTTCCGACCGCCGGAGGCGACGCGAATGAAATTGAGCGCCACGGCTTGATCGAAGCCCTGTGGCCACTCATCGACGGGGGACGAATCAAGGTTTTCAGCCTCGACAGCATCGCCGGCAGATCGTGGCTCCAGGGCGACGATCCCAGGCACTCGATGTGGCTCCAGAATCGATTCGACGAAATGATCTACCGAGAAGTGGTGCCTGCCGTGCGCACAGACTGTCAGGACGACGACATCGCGCTCTTCACGGCGGGCGCTTCGATCGGGGCTTTCAACGCGGTGGCATCGGTGTGTCGCCACCCGGATGCGTTCGAGGCGGCGATAGGCATGAGCGGAACCTACGACCTCAGTTCCTGGCTCGGAGGACACTGGAGCGAAGATTTCTACTTCAGCTCCCCACTCCATTTCCTCCCGGCTCTGGCAGACGAGAGCGGCGACCTGGCGAGACTGCGGTCACGATTCTTCGTGCTCGCAACCGGCCAGGGACGATGGGAGGATCAAGGCGAGACATGGAAGATGGCGCGAATCCTCGGACAGAAAGCCATCCCAAATCGGGTCGATGTCTGGTCTACAGACTATGACCACGACTGGCCGACCTGGCGGGCGATGCTGCCGCTCTACCTCGATGATTTGGCGGACTGACCTGGTGCATGATCTGGCTGAATGACCTGGCTTACTGACCGGGCGGGCTGACTGAACTGAGTGGCTGACGGGCCGGCTGGAAGTAATGGCCTGGTCTCAGCCGTTTACAGCCTCTGAGACCGGATTCTCGTTCGTAGCCAGAGGGATGACCGGCGACAATTCACGGTTGCGGATCTCGACGAGCTTGATCACGTACGCGATGAGAAACGCATCGAAGACCACGTTGACCCCAAACCATGCCCAGCTCTGTCGCCACAACGCGAAGGCAAGGGTCAGGACAGCAAGCGCCGCCAGCGTCGACACTGTGCGACGGCGTCTGGCCCGGAGTTCCCGGCGAGCCCTGGCAACAGGATCGAATGTATTCAACGCGGCAAGCTTCGCGATCTCGCCTTGAAATGAACGCGTCGAACGAGCGGGCGAATCGGCTCCTGAGTCAAGGAAAGAAGGGAGCACGAACGCTCCCCACAAACCCCCGAGCAGGAGTACCCAGATTGTGACTGTCAACACTGCTTCCGCCTCAGTAATCCGGCGTCACGTTACTAGTCGGCGAGGCCGGCTACAAGTCATCGCGACGCCAGTGTCCGCTCCGACCGCCGCTCTTTTCGAGTAATTGCACATGCGTGATTCGAGCGCCACGCTCAACGCCTTTGATCATGTCATAAAGGGCAAGCGATCCGACCGCTGCTCCGGTCAGCGCTTCCATCTCCACACCGGTCGGTCCGGTGGTTTTGACCGTAACCAGCAACCGAATTCCGGATTCGGCAGGATCCACCTGGACCTCGACGCTCGAGATCGAAAGGGGGTGGCACAGCGGTATCAGCTCGGATGTTTTCTTTGTGGCCTGGATCGCAGCAATCCGTGCTACCGCGGCAGCATCGCCCTTGGGAAGATCCGCCGCGACGATCTGGTCTCGAACCGACACAGACATCTCCACGAGAGCTTCGGCCACCGCAACCCTCATCGTGTCCGATTTGGTGCTCACATCAACCATGCGAGCCGCGCCGCTTTCATCCAGATGGGGCAAATCCATGCCCCCGAGGCTACCGGTTTTGGGTCAGCGAATCCTCGATGATCTGCGCGTTACGTTCGCCGTGTTCCGGGTGTGCCATGGCAAGCTTCGTGAGCGCCTCCAGGTACGACGTCGGTATGCCCACGTCGAGCAGCTCGAACGATGTAATAAAGGCTCGGCAAAGACCTTCACCCGCCACGGTATCGATGGCGTCCGTCAGCTGAACCTCGCCCCCAACGCTGGGCGCTGCACCAGAAATCGCGTCAAAAATGTCAGCGGAAAAAAGATATCGACCCACCAGGCCGAGTTTTGACGGCGCACGCTTGATGCCCGGCTTCTCAATGGCCCCGGAGATCTCGAGCACAGCCTCACTGTGGACGTGACCCGGCACGACAAATCCGTATCGATCCAGGTACTCCTCGGGAAGATCACGGACACAGACAACCGACCCGCCGTTTCGTGCGGCTGCCATGTCTGCCAGCACATCTTCGCCAGGGATCGACAGATTGTCGACAAGTAGGCAATAAAACGGACGGCCGCCAACGGCCTCCTGCGCAACACCGACAGCGTGACCGAGACCCCTCGGTGCCGGCTGGATCAACGTATGAACCTCAACATCTTCGAGACCGGGGAGCGGATCTTCTTCTGCGGAGTTGAAATGCCGCTCAATGAGCTCCTGGCTCTCGGCATCGACGATGATGTAAACCTCGTTCGCCCCTCCCCTGACTGCCTCTTCGACTACCCATTGCACGGCAGGGCGGTCGACGACCGGAACAAGAGATTTCGGAACAGCACGAGTGATGGGTCGCATGCGCGTCCCCCGTCCGGCAGCCGGAATGACCGCTACTTCGACCGTCATCGCCAATCACCTGCCCGACCTTCGTCGATCAAACGCATACCAATGACTCGCGGTCCCCTACACATGTGGTCCCCTTCTTCCTGTTCATCGACCGTCACTCCGGAGAGCTCGATCTGATTCCCAATGTCCCAAGTCCGCATGTCACAGATCAGCGTATCTGCACTTCCGGCGGACTGTGTCCCAACATAACCACTTTCTGCGTTCAATGCGAATCGGCGCCAAAGCGGCCGATCGGGAGTTCATCGACAACCGGCGTCCACCTATTTACATTGTATTGACGCTCACATACGGTGGCGCGGTGTATTGGATGAGAAATCCGCCGGTGTGGCGCAGGTTGGCTGCGAGCGCGCTCGTTGTGATCGGTCTCTATGGCGAATACCGTCAAGCGCCCGTTTCGTCGCACCCGTATCTCACAGCGGATACCGAGGCCGGCGCAGTGATTGATGATCTCGAATGGCGAGAAATCCCGGCGGGCGTTCTGCCGTCGGTGGCAAGTCTGCCTCTTGTGGCAAAGATCGACCTTCCGGCCGGCACCCCCCTCACACCCTCTGTACTCGGCGAGGTGGCAGCTCCAAAGGGCTGGCTGTCGCTCGTGATCGAGCTGCCGGCACTCACTGCGCCCGGCACACGACTGATGCTCCTGGCGGACCAGATCAGCGATCCTATCGACGCCGTCGTACTCGCTACCGCTCACGACGACATCGGCTATGGAGCACCCACGGGCATCGTGTCCGTCGCTCCCGACAATGCGATCGCGGTGGCGCGAGCGGCCGCGACGGGATCGCTAACCGTCTTGATGGTTCCAGGGTGAAGAAACCAGACGACAAAACCGCTCGGGCCCGATGTTTCCGCCAGAAATGATCACTCCGACACGCTTGCCTTCGAGGTTGAGGCGCCCGGTCATCGCAGCCGCCAACGCCACGGCACCGCTCGGCTCTACCACCAGGCTCATCCGTTCGAAGAGAAACGCCATCGCCTCGACGATCTCAGGTCCGCTCACCGTGACAACTGACTCCACGTGACGCTGCACGATGGGGAAGGTCAAGACCCCCGGTGTCCTCACCTTCAGACCGTCCGCCTCGGTCCGAGGTGCATCGATGACCACCCGTTTACCTGCTGCGATGGACAATGCAGTGTCGTTTGCGTCATCGGGTTCTACTCCGATCACCTGGATTCCCGGAGACATCGCATGAGCCGCTGTTGCGCAGCCCGCTATCAGACCACCACCGCCGATGCACACCACGAGGACGTCGAGCTCGCCGACTTCGTCAAACAACTCGACGGCAGTGGTTCCGGCCCCCGCCATGACATCGAAATCGTCGTAAGGTGGAATCAGTACCGCCCGCCGTTCAGCGACCAGCTTCGCCGCGATCTCGGCCCTGTCTTCCGACGAAGGGTCGTAGTTGATCACCTCGGCGCCGTATTCCTTGACCGCTCGCAGTTTGACGGGCGGGGCGTCCCCGGGCATGACGATCGTCGCGGGAATCCGCTTGATACGAGCCACGAGTGCCACGGCCTGGGCATGGTTTCCCGAGGAATATGCCACAAGTGCAGCCGGATTCTCCAGTTGCGAGATTTTGTTATAGGCGCCACGAAACTTGAACGCCCCACCGCGCTGGAATTGCTCGGCCTTCAGGAACAAGGAAGCGCCAAGAACCTCGTTGAGGGTTCGTGAGGTGAGGACCGGCGTACGGTTGGCTACCCCCGAAAGCCGATCGGCCGCAGCCAGGATGTCTGGAAACTCAAGCAATGCGGACCGCGACATTGGCAGGAGCACCTAACCTGCAGAATGTGCTCGACGCCATACTTTGGGGCCTCGTCCAGGGACTCACCGAGTTCCTTCCCATCTCTTCTAGCGGACATCTCGTTGTCGTTCCCGAGTTTTTTGGTCGGGAGGCGCCGGATCTGACGACCTCGGTGATACTCCACGCGGGCACGCTACTCGCCGTTGTTGTGTATTTCTGGAAAGACTTGCGAATGCTACTGCGGGTCGATCTGCCCGAGCCCAGACGTCTGGTCCTGCTCCTCGCTGCGGCCAGCCTGCCGGTCGCGATCCTGGGATTGGCCTTCGAAGACTGGTTCGATCAAGCTTTCGGTAAGCCGCGCTGGGTCGGGGTAGCGCTCATCGCCACCGGTGTGATCCTGCTGCTCTCGATGAGGTTCCGAGGCGGGACGAGGGAGTTCGAAAACAGCACGTTGTCCGACGCCATGCTCGTCGGTACCGCCCAGGCTTTCGCCCTCATCCCTGGAATATCTCGATCGGGATCAACGATCACGATGGGACTTTTCAGGGGCTTCTCGGACATCGACGCTCTCCGGTTCTCATTCCTACTCGGTGTTCCCGCGATCGCCGGCGCCACTGTCAACCAGCTTGTCAAAACGTCCTTCAACCTGACGACGGAGAATCTCATCGGATTCGTGGTGGCTGCCATCAGCGGCTATGCCGCCATTGCGCTACTGGTCAGGGCGCTGACCCGGTTCGGGTTAGGGCCTTTCGCCGCGTACTGCTTCGTGTTGGGCGCCGCCACCCTCATCTGGTTGTGACGGATCCCAGATGCTCCTGAACGATCCCAAGCCACACAGACCTGTGCGTCAGTTGGGGGACGTGGTACGCCCCTTCGATCCAAGCCAACTTGGCCCCGGGGATCACTCTCGCCATTACCGCTGATGGCTCGAGGTATGGCAGGTCGAGCGAGCCTGCGATGATGGTGGTCGCCACCCCGACATCTGTTAATGCTGGATAGAGGGACGGAAGGTTTCCGCCGAAGATCTCGATTCCCAGCTGTCTGCGGGCAGTCG
>JABDOU010000040.1 GCA_013043085.1 Acidimicrobiia bacterium | reverse complement strand
ACGTTCTTTTCGTTCCTGATTGCGATCGTCATCGGTTTGATAGCGGGAGTCGGGCGGTTGTCACACAATGCGCTCGCTCGCAACGTTGCGACGTTCTATATCGAATTTGTTCGAGGCGTTCCCATTCTGGTGATTCTGCTGGTCACAGCCTTCGTTCTGGTGCCAAACCTGCTCGACCCGCTTTCGATACCGAACAGTGCCGTCAGCGTTCTCTGGCGCGGGATTCTGTCGTTGTCGTTCTTTTACGGAGCGTATATCGCAGAAGTGTTTCGGGCGGGAATCGAGTCGGTCGATACGGGTCAGATGGAGGCGGCGCGTTCACAAGGAATGACGCAGCGCCAGGCGATGCGCTACATCATCTTGCCGCAAGCTGTGCGCAACATCCTCCCGGCGCTCGGAAACGATTTCATCTCGATGTTGAAGGATTCGTCGCTGCTGTCTGTGCTGGCCGTCCGGGAGATAACGTATCAGGGCAGGATCTACGTGGGATCCACCTTTCGGTTTCGTGAGACCTACCTCGTGTTGACCGTCCTGTACCTGGCGATGACGCTGGTGCTGTCGCTTTTTTTGCGGTGGAACGAACGAAGGCTTTCCAGTGGCTGAAGCGATTATTGAGGTTGAGGGTCTCCATAAACACTTTGGCGGGGTAAAAGCTGTGAGCGGAGTTGACCTGACCGTCAATCGCGGTGAGGTTGTTGCAATCATCGGTCCAAGCGGATCCGGCAAGTCGACCGTGCTTCGATGCTGCAACTACCTCGAGGAGCCCACCGCCGGGACCGTGGTTCTCAATGGTCACAATCTCAGCGATCCGGACGGCGACATAAATCTGACGAGGGCCGAGGCCGGCATGGTCTTTCAGGGCTTCAACCTCTACCCCCACCTGACAGTATTGGGCAATATCACGTTGGCATTGCGCAAAGTCAGGAACCTCGACGAAAGTACCGCGCGCAGTCGGGCGCTGGCGCAACTCGAACGAGTTGGGATTCCGGAGAAGATCGACGAGTTTCCCAAGAATCTGTCGGGCGGCCAACAGCAGCGTGTTGCCATCGCCCGGGCACTGGCCATGGAGCCGGCGGTCATGTTGTTCGACGAACCGACATCGGCTCTGGATCCAGAGCTCATCGGCGAAGTTCTCGCTGTGATGCGTCGGTTGGCAGAGGAAGGTATGACGATGCTGGTGGTCACCCACGAGATGGGATTCGCGGCCAACGTTGCAGATCGGGTGATTTTCATGGATGAAGGCCGGATCGTCGAGCAGGGCACACCTGCTCAGGTTCTCAAGAATCCTCAGCACGAGCGCACGCAGCGGTTTCTGCGGATGGTGCTCGACCACGCCGAAGACTGATGACCGTTCTCATCCTCGTTGGAGGAGATCCTGCTCCCCAAGCCGATGCCGGCGAGCTCGGGGGATTCCATGAAGCGGACTATGTGATCGCTGCCGACAGTGGGCTCCACCGGGCGGGTGGGCGCCGTGTTGATCTGATCGTCGGAGACTTCGATTCCGCCGAGGCGTCCAGGGTTGAGCATGCTCGGGAGCAGGGAAGCGAGCTTCAACGATTCCCTGTCACCAAGGATCTCACCGATCTCGAGTTGGCGCTCGAGGTGGCTGCCGATCGCAACCCGGACGTCGTGATCGTCGAGGGGGGCTTCGGCGGTCGGTTTGATCACTTTTTGAACACGGCGAACGTCATCACGTCCGAACGTTGGAGCGGCTTCACGATCGAGTGGTGGGATGATGTCCGGCGGGCGATCGTAGTGCGTGGAACGATATCGATAGCAGCCAGGCCGGGGTCCATGGTGAGCCTTCTGCCGTATGGCGGCAATGCCCGCGGTGTGACGCTCACAGGATTTGTCTACGGGCTGGATGATGAGATGCTCGAAGCCGGCTCCGGTCGCGGACTCAGCAACATCATCGTTGGCGAGCACGCCTCCATTTCGGTGGCTGAAGGCACCCTCCTGGCAATGTTTCCAGACGAACTCAGCTCCTGATTCGGTCCCAGGACTCGATCGCCGCCCGGGCCCCTTGATATCCGGCTTCGATTATCTCCAGATACCTGGGGAAGTCGAGCGCCCCGAAAGCCTCAACTGGAGGTTTAATGAGCAGATCGGCCTGGGTGTGCCGTTCGCTGTTCGAGATTTCCGACGAGCGCATCAAAATATCGATCATGCGAGGGATCTGAGCGGCTCGTCGACCTGGGACAAACCGGCGCGCTGCAATGCCGAATCCGGACACAATTCCGTCGGAGGGCAGATCGTCTGTCGGGACGCTGAAGCCCGTTTTCAAATCGGAACCGATGACAACCGACGGAGAGAAGACAGCCCGCATGGCATCGAGCGGGAAATTGTCGGTCATTGCACCGTCTACCAGCACATGGCCGTCGGCGGCCTTGACGGGAGGAAAAGCGCCCGGGATGGCGACGCTTGCCCGCATTGCATTCGCCAGCGACCCGGAAGTATGGATGCGAGCTCGGCCGGCATTGAGATCGGAGGACACGCAGAAGTACTCGATCCAGAGGTCCTCGATATCGAGTTTGCCGTATCCGTCTGAGATGCTGGCCCGCAGGCGCCGACCGCTCGCCATTGCGAGCAGCGGCAAGGTGAGGTCGAGCAGGGATCCGTGGTCGAGAGTGAGCCGTCTGCCTTGTTCAACCATTTGTCGAGAGTTCCAACCAAGTGCATGACCAGCAGCTACCGAAGATCCAATGCTGACT
>JABDOU010000210.1 GCA_013043085.1 Acidimicrobiia bacterium | reverse complement strand
CATGTCGACCCAGTTGAATCGGGATCGTCTGATCCTGTCGATGGTCTCGGTGGCACTTACCAACTTATGAAACCTGCATCAGATGGATTGTTTCCGATTGCCCGGAATGGTGCAGCGAACCGGGCTGCACCATTCCGGATCGGAGTAGGTCATTGCCTCGCTTATGGCGAGAACTCGAATACGACGTTGGCCTTCGCGGCCTCGACATCATTTGGCGAGTCGTTAAGGATGACGGTAATGAGCTGCGCACCGCAGTCACCGAAGTCGTCACACGTGATCGGCCCGATGATGCCGTCGAGCGAGATTGCATTGAGAGCATCCCGCACGCCTTGCCTGTCTACGTACAGAGTTCCGTCAACGTCCGTTGCACTTTCCTCAATCGCCTTCAACAGCATCGTCGTAGCGTCGTAGCTGTGAGCCCAGAACGCAGCCGACGGTGCCTCACCGTACTGCTCCTGATAGGCCGTGAGGAACGTATCGCCGGAGACTCCCGTGATGCTGTTCTCATTGGCTCCGAAACGCGTGTCCGGACCCGAGTGATACCAACCGGCAGCTTCCGGAATCTCCAGGAAGTTGTCTACCAGCGAGGCGTCTGCCCCGATCAGCGTGACATCTTCCATGCCGGCCACTCCACGCACCTGTTGGGCGATGAAGTTGATTTCCGGCGGGAAGGTCGGAGTAAACAACATGTCCGGGCTTCCGGCCGCGATCTCGGTGAGAACCGCCGTCATGTCGGTGTCGCCCTTATTGACGGCCGTGAACACGGATACCTCGCCACCGAGCTCCTCAAAGGCCGCCTGGAAGGCGGAGGAGAGACCGAATGTGTAGAGATCGCCGTCGTGGATGACACCGGCATTGCGCATACCGAGCTCGTTGAAGGCGAACTCCGCAACTGCCCGACCCTGATAAAGGTCGTTGTGAGCGGTTCGGTAGTACCCGACGTTGTAGTCCGAGGACGCATTTCCTGCCAGGTCCGATGTCAGGGCCGGGGACGTGTTCGAACCCGAGATCATGACAAGACCGGCGTCGGAGATCAGCGGCATCGCAGCTCCGGCTGCACCGGAACAGGATGTTCCGATCACACCGAGAATCTGGGGATCAGACACGATGGTCTGAGCGCCTGCCTGGCCACCGTCTGCCGAGCAGAGGTCATCGAGACCGGTGCCCATCGAAATCGGATGCCCAAGAATCTCGCCGTAGTCCTCAATCGCCAGTTCAACGCCTCGCTGGTTTGGAATACCCAGGAAAGAGACATCACCGGTGATCGCATTGAACGATCGGATCTGGACGGCTTCACCATCAGCAATGGTCACCTGACCGAGCGGACCTGCCACAGGGGGCTCGGCTCCACCACCACAGGCGGCGGCTACCAGCGCCAGCGCAAGTACCACGCCCGTCAGTGTTTTGAATCTTCTGTGTTTCACGTATTTTCCTCCTCATCGTCGAACGCCAAGTGCGGCGCAAGACACAACCGATCGATGATCGGCGGGACCATGTTAGGGACCATGAGGGCCGACATTCAAGGGCAGCAGCAGGTCTTGCGAAATGCATGCATAGGATGGCCGCATGTCCAAGACCCACCAGGCCCTGCGCGACGATCGCAACGAATCGGTGCTGATATACGTGAATGGGGATTTGCTGCCTCGTGCAGACGCGAAAGTGTCGGTATTCGACTCGGCCTTCCTGGTAGGAGACGGCGTCTGGGAAGGGATTCGGCTACATGAGGGCAAGCTCGCCTTTGTCGACCGTCACTTCGACCGGCTCTACGCCGGAGCCAAGGCCATCGACCTCGACATCGGCATGACCAGAGCAGAACTCAGACGCGAAATTGATCGAACCCTCGAAGCAAATGACATGACGACCGACGTCCACATCCGGTTGATGGTGACCCGCGGAACCAAAAAGACGCCGTCGCAGCACCCCGACCTGATCGTTGGAGGACCAACCGTCGTCATCATCGCCGAGCACAAGGCTGCCGATCCGGCGGTGACAACCTCGGGCATCCGATTGTTCACTTCAACAGTTCGCCGGCCTGGACCGGAGGTACTCGACCAGCGGCTCAATTGTCACTCCAAACTTCACGAGGTCATTGCCCTGATCCAGGCATACAAGGCAGGCGCAGACGAAGCACTCATGCTCGACCCGACCGGCCACGTGGCGACATGCAACTCGACCAATTTCTTCATCGTGAAAGGCGGCGAGGTGTGGACGTCAACCGGTGAGTATTGCCTCAATGGCATCACACGGGGGCTCGTCATCGAGTTGGCCGCCGCCGAAGCCATTCCCTCGTTCGAAAAACCATTCTCCCTCACAGACGTCTACGCGGCGGATGAGGCGTTCGTCACGGGAACATTCGGCGCTCTCACGCCGGTGATCGAAGTGGATGGACGAACGATCGGCGAGGGCGGCACGGGACCGATCACGTCGCAGTTGGCTGCGGCCTACCGCCGGCTCATCCACGCTCTATGACAACTCGCATCAACCTGATATCAGGACCACGCAACATTTCTACGGCGCTCATGTATGCATTCCGGTCGCGACCAGACACCACCGTCCTGGACGAGCCGCTGTTCGGCGCTTTCCTGGAAAAGACCGGCGTCGACCATCCGGGACGGGCCGAGACCATCGCCTCCATGAACACCGATGTGCAGTCTGTGATTCACGGCCAGATCCTGGGTGCATTCGACACGCCGATCGTGTTCATCAAGAACATGGGCCACCACATAGCTGAGTTCGACGACTGGAGCTGGCTCCTCGAGGTCCGCAACGTCTTTCTGACGCGGGATCCGGCCGAGGTGCTCGTGTCGTTCAGTCAGAATGTTCCGAACCCGACTATCGAGCTCACCGGCTTTCAAGGACAGGTGAGGCTGCAACGATATCTCCGGGAAGCGGGAAGGCCCGCCCCCGTATTCGATGCCCGCCAGATCCTGGAGGATCCGCGATCAACACTCGAACATCTGTGTCAAGAGCTGAACATACCATGGGATGAGTCGATGCTGTCGTGGGAGCCGGGGCCCAAACCGGAAGATGGGGCGTGGGGACCGTACTGGTATGAGCGAGCGTGGGCTTCGACCGGCTTCCAGCCCTACACGCCGCGCGACGTCGAAGTTCCTGAAGAGCTGTCTGACCTCCTGGTTGCATGTGAGGCTTTATACAGTGAGCTGAGGGCCGGCTAGGTACTCCTTCGTTGCGACGAATCGGGTTGCATCCAGATCTTCGGCTTCTTTGAGTTTCACCGCCATCACCGTCTCGAGTAGTTCACGAGTCGGAAGCTCCGGCGGAAAGCCCGAACTCCGTTCCCGGATGAGTGCCGCCAGTTCTTCGGCGATCGAGGTCAATGCCGCAGTTGGTTTGCGGTGATACCGGATGAAGTAGTCCTCAGCCAACGCCGGGATGCGGCGATCGATCCTCGTCAGGTCGAGTCCGACAGCCGGTATACGTTCGGACGGGCTGAGCTGGTAAACGAAGGGATCTCGTCGTGGCTCACGGGTCACATAGGTGTTCGCTGCGATATCGCCCAACCGTTGGGCGTGCTCAGAAGACGCCATCGCCAGCAAGCCGATGGCGGCGAAACTGAACCCCTCAAAGAGTCGAATGGAGTTGCGGATCACAATGGAGAGCGCATCGGGCGTGCCTCCGTCCGGGCTCACCACTCGCAAGCCAAGTGCCGCCTTGCCCGGTGTCCGTCCGTTCCAGAGCAATTCGAAGATCATCTCGTAGAACACGATCAAGGCCGCGCCCAACACGTATCCGACGATCGAGAGGCCTGGTATCGCGGCAAACGTTCCGATGCCGGTTGCGATCAGGACGCGGACCGTCCAATCGATGAGCTGGGCACCGACCCTGGACCCGATGCCCGCCAACGGCAGGGCGAACGCAAAACCTTCCGCCGTCTCGATCTCTATCCGATTCTGAAACGTCCGCGCATCGGCCACGAGGTGGGAGGTCACCGAATCGACCGGCATGTGTTCTACGCTCATGGTTCTCCGCACCGTCTACGACTGTGAAACGGGTGCCGAAATGGTATCGACCTGTCAATGCCACCAACTGAGTGCCGATCATTTGTCTGTGACAATGAAACGTGAGCAGCATCCATGACCAAACAGCAATTCCTGGAACACGGCCGCCCGAAATGGCAGGAGCTTCGATTGCTGGCGGAGAAAGCCGGTCCAAGGCTCGAAGGTCTCGACCCTGGCGACGCCCGAACCATGGGCGCCCTCTATCGCTCAACCGTGGCCGATCTCGCCTATGCCACCGAGCGATACCCGAACGACCGCCTGATTAAGGCTTTGACCGACCTCACCATCGAGGCCAGGGCCGCCATATACGCAAAACGCTCCAAAACCATGACGTTCAAGAGCTTCTTTTTGACCGACTACTGGCGGATGATTGCCGAACAACGCAATGTGTTATGGATCGCTCTCGGGTTGTTCCTGGTGCCTGTGCTGCTCGGCGTCGTTGCAGCGTCACTGTTTCCCGGCGAGGTTTCCAGCAGAATGCCTCAGAATTTCCTATGGGTCACCGAGCCCCGCCCTTCCGGGACCGATATGGGCCTCACATCACTGCAGGTCGCCGAATTCTCGTTTCACGTGATGATCAACAACATCCAGGTCGCATTGTTCGCGTTTGCCTTCGGGATCGCATTCGGTCTCGGGACCGCATGGATGCTTGCGTACAACGGCTTCATTTTTGGTGCTCTGGGGTACCTCGCGGTAGCGGCCGGCAACGGCACACTCTTCATCGAGGCGGTGGCTGCTCACGGCATGCTCGAACTCAGCTGCATCGTCGTTGCCGGGGTTGCAGGACTGCGCGTGGCCAGGGCAGTCATCAGCCCCGGGCACCGATATCGCCGTGAGTTGCTCGTCGAGGAAGCTCGCTCGGCTGCCTTGATCGCCTGGGGAACTGCTTTGTTTCTCGTGCTTGCGGGCCTGATCGAGGGCTTTGTTTCGAGAACCGGAACGACGTGGGCACCGAGCCTCGTCATCGGTCTCGCTATCGGGTTTCCTTTCTGGGCGATGGTCTACCGCCGCCGAAATGACTCAGAACCGAGCGGCCGACTTGGCCCCGAGGTAGGCAGACACAACCGCATCAGGAAAGCCATCGGGTCCGGCCTCGACGTACCGGGCGCCGCGACGGGTTAGCTCCAACACCACTTCATCTTTGGCACGCACGAGATCATGAGCCACCAGCCCTCGCGCGACATCTTCAGTGGTTTGGGGCCAGGCGGCCAACGCATCTTCGAGATCCGGATCGGAGACCGACGCCACAACCACCTGATGGCGTCTGGCCAGTACCGGCAAAGCATCGAGAAGCGGCTGAGCTGCTGACTCTTCGATGATGTCAGTCAGTACCACGACAAAGGCCCGTTTCCACGAGGCAACCACCTGGAACGCCGTGCGATAGTTGCTCTGGGTGCTCGACGGTTCCAGGTCAAAGGACGCCCGGACTACGGCGTCCGAGCCCCGTCGTGAGGGTGAGAGGTCGCGCAGGAGCTCTCGATCGAATGCGAGCATCCCGCAGCGATCTCCCATTACCTCGGTGACAGCGGCTATGGCCGCAACAACATCGAGGGCGAGATCGAGTCTCGTTGCCTGGCCAATCGGGCTCGCCATCAAGCGCCCACAATCGATAACGCAGACAACGTCACGATCTTGTTCGATGCGCCACTGATTGACCATCGGCTCGCCCATGCGGGCGGTGGCCAGCCAGTTCACCTGGCGGATATCGTGGTCCGGCGTGTATTCGCGGATCGACTCGAACTCCGTGCCGAGACCTAAGGCACCGCGACTGCGCTTGCCTTCGGTTCGAAACGCTCCGGTTCGCACGGCAGCAGCGACGTTGCGAGCGTTCGGGAGATCGGGATACACGAGAAGTTCATGATCGAGGTCGAACTCGAACACACGCTTGGCGAGGCGCATCGGACCCTGCACCTTGACAGCAAGCGGCGCTAGCCGGTGTCGACCTCTTCGTGTCGCCGTCACATTTGCCGTGAGGCTGCCCTCTCCGGAGTCGGGCTCGACAATCACATCGGATGTACCTGGCTGGCGCACCCAACATCGATAGGTGGCATCCACGCTCACTTCCATCGAGGCAGATTGACCCCGATTGAGGATGGATGGGGCGACGAAAGCGACATCAGGACGCTGCCGAATCAGCATTGCGTCGGCCACCGTCAAACCAACCGTGATGACCGCGAAACCGGCGGCGGATACCGGAGACCAGAAGGCAAGTACCGCGCTCGCGGCCAGTACGAATCCCACAAAGGGAGTCGGACTCATCTGGGGACCGCCACCGCCCTGATAACAGCCTCGATCGCATCCTCTACGCGATAACGCTCGATCTCGGCTTCGGGTCGCAACAGGATCCTGTGTGAAAGAACGTCATGTACCAATCGAGCCGCATCGTCGGGGGTCACAAACGAGCGACCCGAAAGCCAGGCGGAGGCCCTGGCAGCCGCGACGAGGTGTACTGCCGCCCTGGGGCTTGCACCCACCTCGACGGCAGGCAACTCGCGCGATGCCCTCACCAGTCGCGCGACGTACCCTGCCACATCGTCGGACACCACCACATCGTCGACTTGCCGCCGGGCGTCCAGCAGCTCTTCTTTCTCCGTGACTACGGGCAACGACCCCAGTTCGGTTGGTATCTGGGCCGTTCTCGGGATCTTCAGCAGCTCGATCTCGTCGACCTCGCTGGGATATCCGACGCGAACTTTGAGCAGGAAACGGTCGAGCTGTGCCTCGGGCAGTTGATAGGTGCCCTCGTATTCGATCGGATTCTGCGTCGCAATGACAATGAACGGTTGTGGCAGCATCCGCGACGTGCCATCGACACTCACCTGACCTTCCGCCATGGCCTCGAGCAGTGCCGATTGCGTCTTGGGTGGGGTCCGGTTGATCTCATCTGCCAGTAGGACGTTGGTGAACACCGGCCCCGGTCGGAAAGCAAGCGAGTCACCCCGGATAGTCATCGTGCCAGAAACGTCTGCGGGCAACATGTCGGGGGTGAACTGCACCCTGCGAAATTCGATGCCAAGCACCTGGGCAACCGCCCGGGCCATCATGGTTTTGGCGGTTCCCGGGACACCTTCGAGCAACACGTGGCCCCCGGCAAGAAGTGCAATCAGCACCGACTCCACGTGGTGCCGCTGACCCTTCACCACCCGTTCGACCTCAGATTGAACCCGTATC
>JABDOU010000018.1 GCA_013043085.1 Acidimicrobiia bacterium | reverse complement strand
GGTCATTGCCACGCTGACCGTGCTCGGATGGATGATGGTCAGCAGCGGGTTTGGGGAAGCGCTTGCACTCGGCATAGCGGTGCTGGTCGTCGCATGCCCGTGTGCTCTGGGTTTAGCAACACCGATGGCTGTGATGGTGGGGACCGGTCGTGGTGCCGAGCTAGGTGTCCTTTTCAAACAGGCGGACGTCTTCGAGCGCGTCAAGAAGGTTGACACGGTCATGTTCGACAAGACGGGAACACTCACATCCGGAGCAATGGAGTTTCGAGCGTTTCATACATCAATTGATCAGCATCGGTTTTTGCAGCTCGTCGCCTCGGCCGAGAATGGAGTGAGTCATCCCATCGGAATGGCCATCGTCAACGAGGCAGACCGGCGCGAGATCGAGTTGCTGCCATTGACTCACCTGAACAATCATCCAGGGCTTGGCGTGGAAGCCGAAGTCGACTTCACCCGAATCTGGATCGGAACATCAGAACTCATGGCGAAGCAGGATTTCACCATGCCCGAGATCTACCCGACTGTCGCTGCGTCGCTCGAACAAACCGGCTCAACAGTGTTCTTCGCCGGATGGTACGGAGAGGTCAAGGGGCTGATTGCAGTTGGCGATCGAATCCGGCCGGAATCCAGTCGAGCAGTCTCGGCTCTTGCCGATTTGGGTATCGATGCCGTGATGGTGACAGGCGACACCTACCGGGTTGCACTGAGCGTTGCTGAAGCGATCGGCATCGACGAGGTTCGCGCCGGTGTTCGGCCAGGCGAAAAGGCCGATGAGGTGTCGACGCTGCAGAACGCCGGTTTGACCGTTGCATTTGTCGGCGATGGCATCAACGACGCACCGGCTCTCACTCAGGCCGATATCGGGATGGCTGTCGGAGCCGGAAGCGATATTGCCATTGAGAGCGGTGACATCGTGCTTGCCAACTCAAATCCTGTGACCGTGGTCACCGCGGTCGACCTGGCGCGGCGAATCCATATGACCATCAAACAGAATCTGGGATGGGCGTTCGTTTATAACACTGCGGCGATACCGCTCGCCGTAATCGGATTCCTTTCCCCACCGATCGCGGCAGGGGCCATGGCGTTGTCGAGTGTCTCGGTAGTCCTCAACAGTCTCCGATTGATCCGATTCGGCCGGGGCACCGAAAATGCTCGCTAGCCTGGCGACGTATGGACCCGATTAGACGGTTGCGCCAGATTCCGCTTGATCGACCGGTCGCGGTCATCGGATTCGATGGCTGGGCGGACGCAAGTTCGGTCAGCTCCGGAACCGCCGAATACCTCCTCGACGACGACGCCGAGCCCTTCGCAATCATCGAATCTGAGGACTACTTTGATTTCGGTGAAACGAGGCCGGTTGTGACGGTCGCAGACGGCCAGGTCGTCTCGATGACGTGGCCTTCGACCAAGATCTCACATTCCGTTCATGATGGTCGGGATGTCATCGTGGTGTCCGGACCTGAGCCCGGCCTTCGCTGGAAGAGTTATGCCAGACACCTCGGCGCATATCTGGCAGAACTCGGCGTCGAATCGGTCGTCACGGTCGGAGCCTTTGTAGGTCAGGTTCCGCACACGGTTCCGACCCCGATTTTTGCTGTTGCTTCGGATCCCGATCTCCTGATCGAGTACAACCTCGTTGGAAGTGACTATGAGGGTCCGACGAGCGTTTACTCGGTCATCGTCGAAGCGTTGCGGGAAGAAGGAATCCAGGCAGTGGGGTTGTGGGGAGGTTGCCCGCACTATCTGGGCAGCAATTCGAATCCCAAGGTCATGCTCGCTCTGGTCAATGCGGTTGGTCGGGTTCTGCGACTCCGAATCGATGCCTCCGAACTGTCGGTTCTGGCCGGCGAATTCGAAGCGCGAGTCGACAGCGCTCTCGGACAATCTGAAGATCTGGCCGACTATGTCGCCGAACTCGAACGAGCCGTATCGGGCGTGGAAGACGAAGATGTCGACACACTCATTGACGAGGTCGAGGAGTTTCTCAAGCGGGGTCAATGACACCGATGACGGGCGTTACACCCGCTCGATCACGGTCGCTACGCCCATGCCGCCACCGGTGCAGAGCGTTACCAATCCGGTCGTGAGGTCCTGACGAATGAGTTCGTCGACCAGAATCCCGGTCAGCATTGCACCCGTCGCGCCGAGTGGATGACCCATGGCGATGGCTCCGCCGTTCACGTTCGTGACATTCTGGTCGACGTTGAGATCCTTCATCAAGCGCAGTGCGACCGAGGCAAAAGCTTCATTGATCTCGATGAGGTCGATGTCGTCGATACCCATGCCGGCTTTGGCGAGTGCTTTGCGGGACGCAGGTCCCGGTCCGGTGAGCATGATCGTGGGCTCACTGCCGACCACGCCAACCGAGACGATGCGTGCTCGCGGAGTGAGCCCGTTTGCAGTCCCGGCCTCCTTGCTGCCAATGAGGACGAGCGCGGCGCCGTCTACGATTCCCGAAGAGTTACCTGCTGTATGGACGTGATCGATTTCGGTCACCGACGGGTACTTCGCCAGGGCGGTTGCGTCGAAGCCATGTGTCGTTCCGATCCCGGCGAATGCCGGTTCCAGGGCAGCGAGGTCTTCGAGGGTGGTGCCGGGGCGCATGTGTTCATCCCGATTCAGGACCACAATGCCTTGATCGTCGATCACGGGAATTACAGAGCCGTCGAATCGCCCGTCTGCCCACGCCTTCGCGGCTCGTTCCTGTGACGTTATCGCGAATTCGTCGACGTCCCGCCGAGTAAATCCTTCGATGGTCGCGATGAGGTCGGCCCCGATGCCTTGCGGCACGAAACCGATAGCGGTGGCGATCTCCGGGTCGGAATATGATGGGTCGCCGCCCGATCCCATGGGGACCCTCGACATCGATTCAACACCACCTGCCAGGATGAGCTCGTCCCAGCCGGAGCGAATACGGGCGGCAGCCTGATTGACGGCTTCGAGACCCGATCCGCAATATCTGCTCAGTTGCTGACCAGGTACGGAGTCTCCAAAACCCGAGGTGAGGACTGCGGTCCGGGCAACGGTGCCGCCCTGATCTCCATGGGCTTCTACCGTGCCAAGCACAACGTCGTCCACGGCTGTCGGTTCGAGGTCCGGATTCCTCTCACGAATCGCGTCGAGCAGCGTTGAGATCAGCCTGGTGGGCGAGATCTCGTTTAGGGACCCGGTTTGTTTACCGCGACCGCGTGGTGTCCGCAGTGAATCAAAGATGAACGCGTCCGGCATCCTGTCCCTCCCGTTTGAGCTTTTGAGGCTTGACCTTCGGGTCTTGAGCCTTCAGGACGAGCCTCATATGGAGTACCCAGCGCCAGCGTAGCTGTCGCCGTCGTTTTTCAGAGGCCGAATCGAAGAGCTATCGGCGGTCTCTGCCGGTGACCGCCTCTACAGGGCGTCGGGTTACTTCTTGCGCTTGTGACGGTTTTTGCGCAGCCGCTTTCGATACTTGTGTTTCGACATCTTCTTGCGGCGCTTTTTGACAAGTGAACCCATACGGCCTTTCTTTGCAGCGCCAAGGATGGTTGGTGGAGACTAGAAGTGCAAGCCTCGGTAGACTTTTGTTTGCATGGCCGTTCTCATCGGAGTCACAAGCGAAACCAAAGTAGTTCCGCGCGCAGGGCGAGACGCGCCTGCATCTGTGATAGCGATGTACTACCTCGAGGCCATTCGCCGAGCCGGTGGTACACCGGTGGTCGTGCCGCCCGGTCCACCTGATTTCATTTACGGCCTCGCATCGCGACTCGATGGTTTGGTGTTGAGCGGCGGTGGCGATATCGACCCCGCTCGGTACGATCGCGAGGCGATTGAGCAGGTTTATGGAGTCGACGAGGCGAGGGACACAACAGAGCTGGCCATGGTGGACGCCGCCCTGAGTCTCAACATGCCGACGCTGGCGATCTGTCGCGGCATGCAGGTCGTGAACGTCGCGTTGGGAGGCACGCTGATCCAGGATATCGCGACCGAACGACCTGACTCCCTGGTTCACTGGGCCCCCGATACCCAGTTCGACCGCCATCAGCCGGTCACTATTGACTCCAAGGCCGAGCTCGCATCAGTACTCGGATCATCCGAGGTGAAGGTCAACTCGATCCATCATCAGGCAGTCGACAGATTGGGAGACGGTCTGGGGGCCGTTGCCTGGGCTGAAGACGGAATCATCGAAGCTGTGGCGTATGAGGGGGAATGGCCTCTCC
>JABDOU010000006.1 GCA_013043085.1 Acidimicrobiia bacterium | reverse complement strand
ATACATAGGCATCTGCCGGTTGGGGCGGCCAAGCAACAGACGGGGCGATATCAGTCGACATGGCTCCAAATTAGACCACTGCGAAGGCGTAGTCGCGCTTTGCGACACTTGTTGGCCACAAAACACGTGAAAAAACCCCGCCGTAGCGGGGTTTTTCCGATAACGTTGTGAAATTACCTCAGTCGTGTACGCGGTCTTTGAGCGCTTGTGCAGGTTTGAACACCGCCACGGTGCGTGCGGCAATGGTCATCGATTCACCGGTTCGGGGATTTCTACCCTGGCGAGCAGCCCGATGTTTGGTGCTGAATTTGCCAAAACCGCCGATGGAGACCTCACGCCCAGCGTCGAGTTCGACTGCGATGATTCCCTGCCCGGGCTTGCTGTCGAAAATAGCGTCGACTGCCTCAGCAGCTTTTGACTGGGGGATGTCGATCTTCTTGGCGAGTTTCTGAGCCATTTCGGTTTTGTTCACGGCTGTGTTCCTTCCGTCGTGATTATCCGGTGACCTCACGGGTCAACCCCTCGGCGCAGAGGTTAGAGCGAAGTTCTAGGGAATCTGCGGTATTTGTACCGTCAGAGCGCGATTATCACGACTAAATCTGGAAGATTCTGGATGTATCAATCAGGCTTGTGAGCGGCGATGGAATACATGAGCGGCATCTTGTCACGGAGACCCGGCGGCATGTACCAGTGACCCTGTTCCTCCACCATCATGGGTACCAGCTGCCACTCGAGGAAGTCGTGTTCGTCAAGGACGTCGATCACGAGGCCGTTGCCGATCAACGCGTTGACGACCGACGAGATCGGATGGTTCCATTCGAAGGCTCTCGAGTGTTCGATACGACCGTCACCGTCGGTGTATGAGACGTCCTCGTCCCATGAGACGGGGTCATGCTGCTCATGCCAGAACGGATATCGGTGGACCAGGCGTCCGTCTTCTTCTTCAAGCGGGAAGATCGCAGGATGACCCTCGCGTAGGTAGAACCGACCACCAGGTTCGAGCAGTTCCGAAACGACCCGAGCCCAGCGATCGATATCGGGCAGCCAGTTGACGGCTCCGACTCCGGTATAGACAAAACCGAACGTCCTGTCGAGCCGTGACGGGGCGTCGTACACGTTGCCCTCAACAAACTCGGCCGGCGTCCCGGCCGAGAGCGAAAGCTCCCTCGCGACAGCCAGCGATCGCTCGGAGATGTCGTATCCGACGACGTTCGCGCCGAGCCGTGCCAATGAGATCGTGTCAGTTCCGATGTGACACTGCAGATGCACGGCGGCAACGCCCTGGATGTCACCGAATCGGTGCCTGTCGAACTCCACCACGCCACTGAGATGATTCGGATCCAGGTAGCGCTCCAGCGCGTAGGTGCGCGAGGCGGCATGGATTCCTGCCCGATCATCCCAATTGAGGCGGTTGGCTTCGAACCAGTCCTCTTCGTCCAAGTCAGCTCGTTATATGAGGAAGCTCATCGGGCATGAGCGGGTTCGGTCGGTTCCGGTGGAACGCAGCAAGAGTTTCGGCGTCGCAAGCGCTGCAGAGGTGCACGATCCTCGTGCCGACCACCGACAGCTGCGTTCCCCGAGATTTCTCGACGATGGCCATAACTGCAGGCTGCATGTCTTCTCCTTCACAGCGATCGCAGACTGGCCGAAGACGCCGCTCCCAGACCTCGCCACAAACGCCACATTTGACCTCGATGATCTCGCCGCGGCGTCGGCCGGCCAGGTTCTTGTCCTCGAGACAGTAGGGACAGCTAATAGCCAACATCTAGGTAATTATGGCGGCTGGACGAATCCATAACGTCGGACCTCTGATCGGAGCCATTCTCGGATGGATCCTGAGCCGGGTCATCAGTAGGCGACACCGACGTTCGCGAGAATCTGACGTTTCGGCGTTGAAAATAGGGATGCCAAAGAAACTATGCCTTTCGAGGTGACGGCATATGCGCGGCTGCGTACGATGAAGAACGGTCACCGGTTCAGGGCGAAACATGCGCAACATCTCCAAGTGGTCTGTGGGAACAACCCTTGCCGGGTCAGCCGTGGTTGCGTATCTGGGAGCAACCGCGATCACCTGGCTGGGTTACCTTGCCGAGAATCCCGCATTTTGCAGACCACCGGTATGCGCTCTTCCCCGATTTGAGTTCGAGAGCGCACTTTTCGCGATCTCATTCGTGCTCGGCTTCGTTGTCACACTGGGAGTGTTGCTGACGAGAACGATCCGCCCGGCGCATCCGAGCCGATCGACCGAAGCCGCGCACGGATACGTGGTTGCTGCACTCGTGATTCTCGTGTTGTCGAGGCTGCTCAGCACGGCCGATCTCTACTCTCTCGAACTATTCCCGACACAATGGTGGATGACCATCGTGGCAATTGGTCTCGTAGCAGGGGCAGTAGTGCGCCACAGGCCAAGAGCCATGCTGATAGCTCTCGCCATGACGGGATTCGTCGGAGTTGTGAGCCTGCTGCCCGGTTTCGGCGGTCTCGGAGCCGCATGGGCAGCAGTGGCCACGCTTGCACGCGATCGCGATTCGGCGATTGTGGCGGGCGCCATGGCCACGTTTGGCTGGGCGGTGTTCACGATCGGCCCCGCCTTCGAGATCGAGATCATGGGACTGAGCGCGGCAGCCGCAATCCTTCTGGCGTCGCTGGCCGAGCCCCTGGTTCTGCGGGCACGGCGTGTGGAGGCCGAAGCGCTCTAGCGCCTCATCATCGCCGATCCGAGCGGTGTCGTCTCGACGACCTGCTGGGCCGCTTCGTTCATCGGGCGCATGAGAGATGCGAACCTGTCAAGCTCCTCGTCGCCGAGGGCAGCCCAGGGCCCGAGAGCCAGTTGGTCGGTCATGGATTCAACCGACTCCAGAACCTCGTGGCCTTGTTCCGTTATATGAGAACCATGGATATAGCCACGCTCAACGAGCCGTTCTCGGGCTTCTGCCCACTCATCTTCTTGCCATCCTCGGGACCTTCGATATCGCTCTGAGGTTTCGGCGTCGGGCCTGCGAAAGATCAGGCACTCCTTTGCGTCGAGATCGTGGACCTGCAACGCGAATATGTGGCCGTCTCCTCGATGCTCTCTGAGCACGGATACATAGTGCCAGAGAGCCGTGAGGGGGT
>JABDOU010000204.1 GCA_013043085.1 Acidimicrobiia bacterium | reverse complement strand
CGGCTGAGGAACCACCAGGCGAGTCACCGTCTGGTGATCCAGCCGACGATGGCAGCACGGGTAGCGCTTCGGTACTGATCCTAGATCCGGTGTTGCTGACCGAGAGCTCGGCACCAACCGAGCTGCTGACGGTGACCGCGTATGGAGCTACCGGGGAGGTTGAGCCAGGGGTTGTTGTCACGCTCGAGTCAGTCAACGCAGACGGAACGATTACGACACTTCAGGGTACGACCAATGCTGTTGGATTGACGGTGTTCACCGTGACGGTGCTCGGCGGTGACGTTGAACACATCGTCGGGATCGGCGACCTGACCAGCAATGCGGTGCATCTGACCGGGTTGCTCTGACCCAGGGGCGGTTGGTGCCTCGCGACGTTGCGAGAGGCACCAACCGTTCCGCCCACCAACTGACCAAACCTGGTCGGCGCCAATCTCTCAGCTTGTCAGCACCCAGCTCGGCGGTGAAGGCGGATTATCGCCGAGGTTCGGCTGAACAGAAATCCAAGTTTCCATGTATAAGACCGGCGGTTGCGGGGCACCTTCTCTATGAACCCCCAGCCCGGTGGCTGCGACACGCCCAGGGCCGAAGAGAAAGTCACAGAACCTTATGCGCATACTTCGTACCTCGGTCACGCTCTTGCTGGCCATGTTGTTGCTGATGGCCCCGGCCGCCGGCGCCCATCACACTCCGTTCGAGAATCCGGCAGACACAGTGGCGGCTGTCGACGATGTCGACTGCACTTTCACAGGGGGTGAATCTTCTCGTGATTTTGTAACCGAGGTCGATGGAGAGCGAGCGTTCGGCATCTTCGCCGCCCCTGAGACGACGCCCACGGCGTTGGTGGTGATCGGACACGGTGCCTGGCACAGCGCGGAGTCCTGGCGGGATCACATCATCGGCTTGACCGGCGAATACAACACATTGACCGTAGCCATGGAGTATCGAGGCCTGGAACGAATTAATGGACACCTCGGCGATGATCCCGCTCATCCCGAGGCCAACAACTGGCCCGAGAAGAAGGGTGGTGAAGATCTCATCGCCGCCGCCAAGCTCTTCAAGGCCGAATGCGGCATCGATACGGTCATCCTGGCAGGGGTGAGCATGGGGGTCTCGATCTCCGGATATGCGGTCTCTCATCTCGATCCTGCAGATCAGGGCCTTTTCGACTACTGGGTGACGTCCGAGGGCGTGCACTCGATGCTCGAGACCTACCAGGCCGCCAGCGCAGCAGGCAGCGAAGCCGCGGATTGGATCGAGGCCGAGACCGGTTGTGCCTACGACCCGGTCACCTGCCATGAGCCGTACGCCGAGCGCACCAACATCATGCAGACTGCCGCCATCGAGGCAGCGGGCCTGAAGCGCGTCGTGTATCTCCACGCCGTTGCCGACGGGCTGGTGCCCTATAACCAGAGCCGGCAGATGTCTGGTGCGTTGCAAGTTCCCTTCGAGTTCTACACTCTCACATCGGCGGGTGAGGGATCGGACGGAACCAGCTGGACCGACTACCTGTCCGAGGGCGATGGCCCGCTGGCCGGCCACGCCTCTGAACGAGATCCCGATTCTCTTCTTACGCGCGCCACGTTCGAACGAATCGGTGCCATCGCAACCGGAGACCTGGCTGACTGCGGTGAGTATCACGTCGAAGAAGGCGCGATGTTTCCGGACGTCGAGTTTCGGGCGCTCGCCACGTATAACTGCGGCTCCGGGCCAGAAGGTCTCCCGCCGGCTGCAGCCGATGACCATGCGGCAACCACTGATCGGATAGGGGTCGACATCGATGTGCTCGCCAACGACGAGGATCTCGATACAGACCGCGAGCAGCTCACGATCACAGGCTTCTCGCAGCCCGAAGCCGGGGTTGTAACGAGAAACGACGATGACACTCTCCACTACGAACCCGTTAGGGGAGCGATTGGCTCCTTTTCGTTCCAGTACACGATCAACGACCCGGAAGGAAACACTGCCTCGGCAACCGTCACGGTCGACGTGACGAAGGGCAATTCCGGTGGTGGTCAGGGCGATGACGGGGACAAGGTCACCGGAGGCGGGTATCTGGAGCCCACTGAGGGAAAGAAGATCAACTTCGGGTTTAACGCCAAAAGCAATGCAGACGGAACCTATGAGGGACATCTGACCTTTAACGACAAGGACGCCGGCGTCAAGGTCCGGCTGGATTCGGTTTCTTCGCTCGGCGACGTTGCTGGCGAATGTGGCGGGGCGGTCGGCGCCAACTCTGCCGAGTTCGCCGGGTCCGGTACCTTCAACGGTGACCTTGCATCGTTCCGGGTGTGTGTAGCCGACGCCGGTGAACCTGGCAACAGCGGTCCGGGCGGGGCCGACCTGTTCTACCTCGAATGCTTGGATGGCTGCACCTACTCGACCGGAGACCGTACGGCCGACAACGTCATCGACGGCGGCAACATTCAGGTGCGTCGTGCGGTATCAGAACCCGTGGCGTCCGAGTCTCAATCGGCGACGGTGCTGATTCTCGGTCCGATGCTGATGACCGAAACTTCGGCACGGGCGGAGATTTTCACGGTGACTGCGTACGGGAATGACGGCCAGCCCGCAACGGGTGTCGACCTGACGCTCGAATCGATACAAGCCGACGGAACCACTCTGCTGCGACAAGCCGTGACCGACGCCACCGGACTCGCCGTCTTCTCGGTGGCAACCATCACCGGCGACGTCGAACACGTGGTACGAATCGGAGATTTGACGAGCAACGCGGTCCACATCACCGGATTGCTCTGAGATCAGGTTCGGTTGATGCCCTCGGGGGGTTCCGGGGGCATCAACCGTACCTAAGCCAACCTAGCGACACGAACCAACCACCGCCCGGGGAGTTTCAGCCGGGAGGGGTCGATATACGAGGGCGCTTCGTTGCTTTTGCGGATCGTTCCATTCGCTAGGTCACATCCAAATTCTCGGGTGCCATGAAGGCGCCGCGGTCGAGGATGTCGAGACAGATCACTACCCAGGTGCCCGGCTCGGCGGCGAAGCTCTGGTTGAGGGGAGTGTTGGGAGGCATTCGCACGGGACTGGCAGACACGCCTGGAGGCTTCTCCCAACCGGTTAGTCCCCATTCGTCGTAAAGGCCTGCGGCGACGTCGGCTTCGATGGTCGCTCGATCGAGACCGTCGTCGATTCGGCCGATGATTGCCTCAGCCGGGTTCGGAGAGCGGTTGTCAACCGCAACGGTGATGAGGCCCGCCTCGATGGAGGTGGTGCCTTCGACCGAGCACGTTTCTCCGGTGAACACCACTGTTGTTGGTTGGGCTTCGGTGATGGTTGTGGCAGGCGTGGTGGTCGTAACCAGGGTTGTTGTCGGCGTAGTCGTCGTTGGCGTCGACGTAGTAGGCCCCGAGGTCGGGTCCGGCGTCGAGATCGGATCGCTTTCGGAGGCGCCACAACCCCACAACATCACGGCAAGGAGAACGGGGGACAGGTATCGCACCACTGCCCCGACAGCGGTTGATGGCTCCTTCGACCGGTGTCCGCTCTCCTCCGGTTCGAATTCCGGTGGTACGTCGATTCGACCAGCGTCAGCAACATCTCTCAGATCGTATTGCCAGCGGGTGGTCCGCCGCCATTTTCTGAATCTAGATGGGCGACTGCAGCGAATATCAGCAGAACCATGTCGGAATACCAGCAACGTTCGTTTCGGCATGACCTCTCCTCTCAATCGGTCGTGCTGGTGGAACAACGGCCGAGCACGGTTGAAGGGTGGTTGGCCGGATGACGAACGATGATCCATGAGAGAGCCGCTATTGCATCACCAGGTAGTAGTATGCTAGTAATATAGAACTATATATATCTATACCAATATGTCAAGTCACCTGCCACTAAAACTCGATAGCAACGCCGCGGTTTCACTTGTTTCTCAGCTCGCCGGCCAGATTCGGTGGCTGATCGTCAGTGGGAGTTTGCGCGAAGGCGACCAGTTGCCCCCGGTCAGAGAGTTGGGCGACCAGCTTGGTATCAATCTGCATACGGTACGGGCGGCATATCTGTCTCTGAGCGAAGACGGGCTCGTCTCAGTCCAGCGAGGCCGGAGGGCCCGGGTACTCCGGTTTGATCGCACGCGCGATCGGAATGCGGCGGGCAACGTCCCCTCGTTCTCGATCGGCGTGATCATTCCAGAGTTCGCACCTTTCTACGAACCATTCCTCAGGGGAGTGGAAGCGGCCGCCGCCGACCAACCCTTGATGCTCTTTATTTGCAACGCACACAATGACCGGAACGCGGGGCTCATGTACATCGACCGGTTGATGGCAAAAGGGGTGGATGGCATCGTGATGGCGGGTTGGCTCGTCGATCACGGTGCCGATTTACCACCTGTCGGCAGGCCTCCGATTGTCTTCGTCGACTATCCCGGAGCACCAGGACCGTCGGTCCAATTCAACCTCGAGGACTCTCAACGGCAGGCAACGAGCCACCTGATCGGTCACGGGCATGAGCGCATCGGATATTTGACTCCTCCTATCGTCTTTCCCAACGTCGCTCCCAAGTTCGATGGGCATGGCGCTGCGTTAGCCGCTGCCGATCTCGATGTAGATCCTGGGCTCATTGTTGAGCTCGACGACTTCGCCATCACTTCTGGCGAAGAAGGTGCAGGACGATTGCTTGATCTGGATGACCCGCCGACCGCCATCGCGGCTAGCAGCGATACTCTGGCTCTCGGGGCCTTTCACGCCGCCACAACGAGAGGGATTCGCATCCCGCAAGACATCGCGCTGGTGGGCAACGACGGCATCGAAATGGCCTCGATCTTTCGACCATCACTGACAACAGTGCATCTGCCCGTCGAAGACGCGGGAACCCGCGCCGTCGAGATGCTCGGCGCCATCGCCCAGGGGGCAGATATGGCATCGAGTCCCGTGATGCTCGAGACCCGGCTCCAGCTCGGCCAATCGTGCGGATGTCCCTAAGCGCCTGTACTGGGGTTCTTCGCACGACATATGCCGCTGTTGTCGCGTAGTCGCGCCAGTCGGATCTGCGCTCCCGGGCTGGCCTCAGCCGAAACAAGGCTCGGAATTCGTGATGGTGCTGATGGCCAGTGGTTTCGTTGTTGGTGGTTGCCCGTAAGCCGATGCACGGTTCGACAAAGTGGGTTCGACGAAGACGGTTCGATAGAGAAAGGGAGGACGCCCAACTTATCTGGCCGATCGTTCAGTTGCATGATAAAGTACTGAACGAACGTACATGCAGTTTGCGGAGGCAACCGATTCCACCGCAACCGTTACAGGAGGGGATCCATGTTCACCAAGCGTTCCATGTTGGCTGTGTGTCTTTCGCTCTTGATGGTCGCAGGGTTGGCACCGTCGGCGGGGGCTTCCGGGTCCATGCTGCAAACCGACTGCAACAACCCGCCTTCAGTCATGGCGATTTCCGATGTGAGGGCGGGGATGACGGGCAAGGCCTATACCGCTCTGTCAGGGCGCACTATCTCAGAGTTTGATGTCGAAGTTGTAGGGGTGCTGCCGGGAGCGATATATCCGCTCATCGACATGGTGCTCATCAAGGTTTCTGGTCCGGCAGTTGACGCCGTCGACGGTATCGCCGCCGGCTTCTCGGGATCTCCGGTATATGTCGACGGCAAGCTACTCGGGGCCATCGCATACGGTTTCTGGGGCAATTCGTACATTGGGGGAGTGACGCCGGCCGAATCGATGGTCGATATCGCCAGCCTTCCAGCCACTTCTTTGTCGAGATTGAATGCCCGGGCTGAGCGGGCGCTCAGCACCATCGAATCATCGGTGGGCGAGCTGGGTGCACCTCGTCCCTTACCGGTCCCGGTGGCGGTCGGGGGTGTGAGCCCGCAGCGGATCGCCAAGCTCCAGGCCGAAGTCGACGCAGCCGGTTTGCCTCTCAAGGTGTATCGAGCTGCCGGATCCACCCAGAGTGGCTCAGGGGGAGGCTCACCCGGGATGATCATGCCCGGAGAATCTCTGAGCGCGGTGCTGAGTGAAGGCGACGCCTTCGCTTTTGGCACCGGCACGGCCACGTACTGCGACGGTGCCACCGTCGTTGGATGGGGCCATCCGTTCTTCTGGACGGGCACGGTCACGATGAGCATGAACGAGGCCGACGTTGTAACGGTGATCGAAGACACCAGCGGCTTCTTCAATTTCAAGATCGCTACGCTCGGAGAGCCAGCCGGTCGGCTCGACTTCGACGGCAACGCCGGCATTCGAGGGATCTCCGGTCAGGCTGCGCCTTCTGTGCCGATCACGAGCTCGGTCGAGTTTGCGGGACACGGCGCCACTCGCCAAGGGACGACCAACGCTTTCGTAACCAAGGACATTTTCTTCAGCCTCGGTTGGACCTCGGCGTGGCACCTGCTCACCAACCTCGACTACGTATCTGGAACCGGGTTTCGCCCGGGTAGCAGCCTGGTGGAGTGGACCGTGAACGGAACCCGTCAGGACGGCACGCCGTTCACTGCGTCGTTCGACAACCGGTACTGGGATTCGTTCAGCATCACCGATGCGAGTGTCTTTGAGCTTGCGGGGTTTGTCGATCAGCTCTTGTTCAACCCGTTCGAGAGAGTCACAGTCGATTCGGTTGATGTGGGGCGCGCCGAACTCTTCACCGACCGCCGGACCATCGACATCACCAAGACGCAGGCTTCGACGACCTCGAATCCCCATCCAGTGTCGGATTTCGGTTTCCTGAGGGCGATGC
>JABDOU010000199.1 GCA_013043085.1 Acidimicrobiia bacterium | reverse complement strand
ACAGGTCGAGTTCTTCTTGCATGCGACGGGCACCACGCTGCTGGTCGGCGGTGAGCAGGCTCACGACCGACCCCGCAGCTCCGGCTCGGGCGGTTCGACCGGAACGGTGCAGGTAATCCTTGTGATCGTTCGGTGGATCGAAGTGAACAACGGTCTCGACCGCATCGACGTGAATCCCCCGCGCGGCCACATCGGTGGCGATAAGCGCCTGAACGCGACCGGTCGTGAATTCCTTCAGTGCCCGATTTCGCTGGCCTTGAGAGCGTCCTCCGTGGATGGCGACAGCTTTGATGCCGAGCCGATCGAGCTGCTTCGCCAGTCGGTCTGCTCCATGACGCGTTCGTGTGAAGACGATGGTTCGACCTCCGCTTGCGACGACGTCAGCTGCGTGTTCGACCCGATCACTTCGTTGTACGAGCCAAAAGTGATGTCTGGCGTCAATCGCCTCTGCCTCGGCAGATGGAGCTTCGTGCCTGATGGGATCTGACTGATAATCGCGGACCAGCACTGCGACATCACCGTCGAGGGTTGCGGAAAACAACATTGTCTGACGACGCTTGGCCGTGAGATCGAGAATGCGGCGCACGGCAGGCAGGAACCCCATGTCCGCCATGCGGTCGGCCTCGTCGATCGCGACGATGTTGGCCTGGTCGAGGCGCACGGCGCCTTGCTGGATGAGGTCTTCGAGACGTCCAGGGGTAGCCACCAGTACGTCGACACCGCGTCGTAGGGCTGCCTTTTGAGGTCCGTAGCTGACGCCTCCATAGACGGCATGGACATACTTGCCCACTGACTTTGCGAGCGGTGCCAGCTCTTCTTTGATCTGTTCTGCCAGCTCTCTCGTCGGGGCGAGAATCAGTGAACTCGGTCGGTTCTTGGCGGCTCGCTCGACCATGGCGAGCAGAGGAAGGCCGAATGCGAGCGTCTTGCCCGATCCGGTCGGGGCTTTGGCGGCCACGTCGCGACCTGCCAGCAAGTCGGGAATGGTGGCTGCCTGAACGGGAAAGGGTTCGACGATGTCGCGTTTGGCGAGGGATCGTACGAATTGATCGGGTAATCCGAGTTGGGCGAACGAAGTCGCGATGGTCTGTGTGGTCACTGGTTGCTCCTGGCGCGACATCGTGTCGCAATGCGGCCGAAGAGGCGGTCCAACCGGGTGAATAACTAAGCCTTTGACCACCGGTGAAGCGAGGTAAACGCTGGCCTCCATCCGGTGAGGCGGCCGTCATGGTACTCGACAAACGTCCACTTGGGCGAGCTTTTCGCGATCTATCCGTTACGGCTATCCGATGAAAACGAGTACTCCCAGTCCCACAGCTACGAGAGAGGCACCCCGCAAACGGCGCAGCCCGTCGGGTTCGGAGAGAACGAGCCACCCTGCCAGAGCTCCGATGACAACGGAAATTTCCCGGAAGGCAGAAACCAGTCCGAGCGGTGCCAATCGGGCCGCCGCAAGCACGAGGACGTAGGCGGCAGCAGAAGCCGCCCCACCCAGCAGGTTCCTGCCGCCCTCAACTAGCAGAATCTGGCGGATGGATCCGAAGCCTCTCCTGACGAGGACTGTCGGTGTCAACAAGAGCGCGTTACCGATGAAGACCGCCCCGGTGTATCCGACTGCAGTATCAAGCGTTCGGACAGATGCCCCATCGATCAACGTGTACGACGCGATGGTCACCGCTGTCACCAGAGCCCAGCCCAACCCATGGGTATTGGTCCCGCGGGCCAGCCACAGAATGCCGATCACAACCAGGAGGATGGCGGCAATCCCTCCGGCGGATGGAATGTCGTCGAGCAGCGTCGCGGCCGCGATCGTCACGATCAAGGGAGCAGTTCCGCGGGCCACGGGATAGACGAGTGACAACTCACCTCGCTCGTAGGCGGCGACAAGCGATGATATATACAGCGTGTGAACGGCGGCGGACAGAGCAACAAACGGGAGTATCCGCGCAGGGATCGGATTGAGGACGACCAGAGGCGACATCACCAGGGCCGCCGCCACTACCTGGGCCCATCCGGCGAGCAATCGATCGTTGCTCGATTTGACCACGAGGTTCCAGGAGGCGTGGAGCACGGCCGAGGACAGGACGAGAACGAGCGGCAATGCGCTCATGTCACATCAGAACGCAGTCTCGTGGCGGGGTTCGTAGAGCAGCATCTTCACATCTCCGGGTAACAACATGGTCACGACGACTCCCCACCCCTCGTCGCTCGGCCCGTCTACGAATTGCACGGCTTTTTCTGCGAGGTCTGCCATGGTTGATTTGAGGTCGTCACACATGAGCGTGATCTCGTGGCGGGGCCGTTCGCCAGGGTGCACGGCCATTTCCCCGGGCGGGGTGGCAAATATCAGCCACCCATCGCCGGCATCCACGCTGTGCCAACCGAAGGCATCCTGCATGATCTCTCGCACTGCGTCAGCTTCTGATGAATAGATCAGCGTATGAACTCCGGTGATTGCCATGGTCGAGACGCTAGCGGTCCGCCAGGCGGATCAGGAGTTTGGGCGAATAACGGTCCGGACGCCTTCGCCAAAGTCGGCGAGGTTTTGGAATGTTGCGTTGACAGCACGTTCGTCAAGCGGAACCTCGCTGGTCACGACATCGGTCAGATCGATCGCTCCGTTGGCAGCCATGTCCAGCAGTTCTGGTAACTCGGTCAGCAGATGGTCTGCTACGCCGAGTATCTCAGCCTCTCGTCCGATCAGATCAGAAAACGCAGTGAAGTGAGTCGGCTGGCTCGAAAGCCCTACCGCCATTGCCCTCCCGAATGGCTTCAGCACATCAATCGCTTGTCGCATGGTGATGTGCGAACCCACCAGCTCCAGTGCAACGTCGGCACCCCCGGCATCCAGAATTGTCGCGGATGCCTCCATGCCACCAGCGATGGGAATGGCACCGTGTCGCGCTGCAACATCGAGTTTGGTTGCCGACAGATCAACTCCGTAAACCTCCTTTGCCCCCATGGCGCGTGCGAGCTGGACGGCCGATTGCCCGAGGCCGCCAAGGCCAAAAACTGCCACCGATTCGCCTGGCGCCAGTCGGGAACGGCGCAAAGCGTGAAACACGGTGGCGGTTGAGCACATCATGACAGCCGCATGGGAAATGTCGACTCCGGCAGGAATCGGCACGAGATTGCGTGCCGGCGCCAACACGAGCTCTGCGTAACCACCATCGATCGAGTTGCCAAACATCTTGCCCTTGACGCAAAACTGATCGTGATCGGATCTGCAGAAATTGCACGCGCCGCAGCTGGTCTGATAATGAACCCCGACCCGGTCTCCGACAGAAACAGTGGCTACGTCGGCGCCCACTGCTGCAACGACCCCTGCGATTTCATGGCCGAGCGTTCGCGGCAGCGGCGGAAGCTTGGGGTCTCCTTGCCAGTAGTGCACGTCGGAATGGCAGATACCGGCGGCTTGAACTCGGACGATCGTCTCGTCCGGGCCTGGATCGGGTGTTGGCATGATTTCAACAACCAGCGGCTGAAATTGGCCGACCAATCGCAATGCTTTGAACGAGTTCACCGGTGGATCATATTCCGGCCCCGGTCGATCCGGCCGGCGCAAACCTCATGGATCGACCGGATCGATGATTCCAACAACCAATGCTCGAATCGGCGCTGTCGCCTCGCCAACGATCTGCCGGGCGCCGTTGCCCTCATCCATGATCAAAACGATTTCACCGGGTCCGGCGTCGACGACGTCTACGGCAATCACGTAATCGCCTGTGGCCTCGCCATCTGGCGTGATGTAGTCGCAAAACAACAGCCGCCGGTTGTCGAAAATCGGAGCGCTGATGGTGGATACGACCGTCCCGGAAACGCGAGCGATCTTCACGATGGGCCGCGCTTCTTCTTCGCCGCTGACCCGGAGGTCGGTAGGGGGCCGATCGCCAGCTGATCGACGATTCCGACGACGGCATGATCAATGGGGACAAAGGGTTCCGGCATGGCCTGGGCTGCTTCTCGGGAGCCTACGAAGTAGACCAGTTCTCCAGGGCCTGCCATCGCGATGGCGTCAGCGGCAATCACCGGCATTACGGAGGGTTTCAGGTCACGCGTCAACGGCTGAATGATGAGGAATTTGATCCCATCGAGCCCTGGCGTTCGCTCGGTGGCGACCAGCGTGCCGATCACGGTTGCAAGATGCATCAGGAACCCGGGACCCGTGCAGAGAAGCGGCCGTTGGCCGCGAGATTGCTGTCCATCTCGGCGTGCAGCTGGGCTATCACCCTTGACCCGATCACGCGAGTGCCTGCCCGTTGGTTTCAGATCTCGACTGCTGCCTGCACGTCAACTACGGGACCGCCGAACAACAGGTACGCCTTGCCACCGAGATCGTCGGCAAGCACGAGCTCTCGAAGCGTGACGGTCGCTCCCTTGAGTCCGGCGTCGGCGGCGATCAGGGTGGCAGCGACTGTGCGGGTTTCAATGACACCGAGCGCCTCGCCTCCTCCAGATGTTCGAGCGCCGCTGATTGCGGCTGTTAGCTGCGGGTGAGGGTCGGGGAGAAACACTCGATCGACCACGTGTTCGAACCCGATCAGATCGGCCGCGTCGATAGCTTCTTCGAGCTCGCCGACGGCTCCGTCCAGCAATAGCAAATAGTGGCCGGGATGAACCGTGCCTGCATAGAGGACGTCGATCCGGGCACGCTTCACCATGGCGTCTCCAGCTTCGATGCCCGCTGCGATGGATTCGAATTCGAGCAACGCGAGAGCCATCAGGCGGTCATTACACGATCCGCAATGCGCCAACCACGCTCACGCGTCGCGGACGTGAGAAGGTGCGGGGTCGCGTGAGTCCGTCGCCGCTCGGGCTGGCGATCGAAAACGAAGAATATCCCTCGCCCCCCTGGCCAAGGCCTGAATAGAACGGGCCATTGGCGACGAAGATCGAGCAATTCATGGCCCGCGCCATTTCGGTGATTGCGTCGACGTTGGTCGAATGGATGCCGGCGGTGTGCCTAAATCCGTGTTCAGCCCGTACGGCGAGGTCGATCGCAGCAGCCACGTGTGGAACCCTCGTCACGGGAAACACGGGCATCATCTGTTCGGTCCACACCAGGTTGTGATCGTTTGGGACATCGGCTACCGCAAGGCGAACAGAATCGTCAACTTGCACGCCAATCTCGTTGAGAATGACCGACGCGTTTTTTCCGATGAAGGCGGGGTTGATCGATCCCGGCTTGTTGGGTGGCCCCATTTCTCGAAAGATGACCCGTTCAAGCCGAGCGAGCTCGTGTTGTTTGAGCACATAGGCGCCGCTGTTTTCCATCGCCCGCAACAGGCGATCTCCCACGGCGTCGACAACAATGGCCTCCTTCTCGTCCGTGCAGATCACGTTGTTGTCAAACGAGGCGCCTGCGACGATCGATTGAGCCGCTTTGTCGATATCGGCGGTCTCATCGACAACGACCGGGGGATTACCGGGTCCTGCCGTCACTGCCCGCTTGCCGGCCTGCAGCGCCTCTTTGACAACGCCGGGGCCTCCTGTCACCAGCAGAACGCGGACGTCAGGGTGAGCCATCAGCTCTTTTGCACTATCGAGCGT
>JABDOU010000376.1 GCA_013043085.1 Acidimicrobiia bacterium | reverse complement strand
GACGGGTCGTACGGCACATGCAGCAATTGCGGCAAAGATATCGGTGCGGCGAGGCTGAAGATTCGCCCGATGTCGAATATGTGCATCGAGTGCAAAACCGCGTCAAGTTAGATAAACGCTGGAATCGATAATTGGAATCGATAACCGGTAGCAGCGCCGGTGACGTTGCGGTATTTGTCGGGATCCTGATGATGTCAGTCGTCGTTCACGAGGTATCGCACGGATTCCTCGCGAGGTATTTGGGAGACCCGACAGCCGAACAGGCCGGTCGCCTGACGTTGAATCCGATCAAACATCTCCACCCGATCGGATCCGTGTTGCTCCCGGCTGCTCTCGCCGTCATTGGTGCACCGATCTTTGGATGGGCAAGACCGGTTCCGGTTAATCCACAGTATTTCCGTCAGCCGACCTATGGCATGGCAGCAGTCGCATTGGTCGGCCCGCTTTCGAACCTTGCGATCGCCGTCGTGGCCGGACGCCTGATACTTCCCCTGGTGTCGGGAATCGGAGAAGTGCTTGTTTTTGGCGTCGTCTTTTTGAACCTGCTGCTTGCCGTGTTCAATATGATTCCGATTCCGCCTCTCGACGGCAGCAAGTTGATTCCGATCTTCCTCACCGACCGAGGGCGTTTGTTGTTCTACAGATACGGACAGTTCGGCGTTCTCTTCCTGCTCGCCGCCTTACTGTTGGGTGACAGCCCGTTCGCAGACATGTTGCTCGGGGCAGTCACATGGCTGCTTCCTCTCACGGGGATGCAGTGAGTTCAATCCGACACCTGGTTACCCGATTCTTCGAGGTTGCGAGAGCAAAAGATCTCACGAGCGCCGAGATGACAGAGGTGGTGTCCTGGTTGCGTCCGGATCTGCTGGAGCTGTTCGAGAGCCAGCAGGTCGCCGACCAGCGGCACGGCTATGAATGTGCCAAACGTATTCTGGCACAAGATGCGGGGCGGATCGATCTGGTGGGAGCTGCGCTGCTGCATGACGTCGGCAAACGCCATGCTCGACTGGGAGCTATCGGTAGAACCCTCGCAACAGTTGCCGGCGCTCTACCTATTCCCACGTTCAAACGGTGGTCGCTCTATCTCGATCATCCCGCCCTCGGTGCAGCAGAACTGCTCGGTCACGACGCCGATCCCATCATCGTTGACTTCACCAGGCATCAGGAACGTGACCGGCCACAGTCCATCGATGAAGAATCGTGGCGCCTGTTGCGGATGAGCGACTTGGAGGCCCCATGAGTGGGTTATCGACGGCCCGTACATCGTCTCGCATCAATTCCTTGCCAAAAGAACCGGCAATGCACCCGTTGTCAATAGCATGTGCGCCGCCGAGGACCGGGGAACAACGTGAGTTATGAGGTAAGCACCGAGGTGTTTGAAGGTCCGCTGGATCTTCTGTTGACGCTCATCACCCAGCACAAGCTGGCCGTCACGGATCTAAGTCTCACGGATCTGGTAACCGAGTATGTCGCCTACCTCGATCGTATTGCTGATCTCGACATGGAGGTGACCAGCGAGTTCCTCCTGATTGCGGCCACCCTGATCCAGCTCAAGGCACGGTTCCTCCTGCCGGATGACGAGCCCATCGACCTCGATGAAGAATTGGCTCTCATGGAGGAGCGGGATCGGCTACTGGCGAGGTTGCTGGCTTGTGCGACGTTCAAGGATGTGGCGGCGGTTCTCGGACATCGATTGGGGGCGAATCAGAGATTCTTACCGAGGACGCTCGGCCTCGAGATGGACTTTCCTGACACCATTCCGGAAGTTCACCTGCGGGTCGATGGTCCAGGACTGGCCAGGCTCGCTCAATTGGCTTTTGCCCCGCGTGAAGTCGATCCGGATCTTGGTCATCTCGCACTCGATCTTCCCTCTGTTCCTGACGCCATCGACGACCTGCGTTCGCGTATGGCCGATTTGATGAAGGCCGAGTTCGATCGGATGGTGGCCCATTGCGACAGCACGCTCGAGGTCGCGGCATATTTCCTGGCAGTGCTGGAACTGGCGAGATGGGGCATCGTCGGCGTCAACCAGGACCATCGTGACGCGCCGATTCAGCTCACCTACGGAGGAACAGCATGAACAATCGAAGCCTGCTGGAGGCGATTCTCTTCGTTGCAGAAGAGCCGGTGGCAGCTCCCGAGCTGGCCCAGGTCCTCGAGCTGCCAGTATCCGAGATTGTGGAGGAGCTCGGCGCGTGGGCTCGTGATCTCGAGCGTCGAAGCGCCGGATTTGTGTTGCGCGAGGTTGCGGGCGGCTGGCGACTGTATTCCAATCCCGACGCGGCTGCGTATCTCGAGCGGTTCGCGGCGTCGCCCACGGCT
>JABDOU010000367.1 GCA_013043085.1 Acidimicrobiia bacterium | reverse complement strand
TTCGCACTCTCTTCGCACCAGCGGCGCCATCGGTGCAGGCCTCCTGGCGATGACCACCGTCCTCCTGCAGGTGTTCATCTTGCCGTGGGCCGGTGTCGTCGCCCTCGTAGTACAGATCGTGCTGACGCTGCTGCTGCCCTACTGGTACATGGCCCGACAGCGAAAAGGGGAGTCCACCTTCACCGTTGGCACCGCAGGCTCCGGATCGCCCCGACTCGGTCGGTTGGTGGTCGCGGTGGCCCGCCGCCGGGCCGTAGTGGTTCCGGTCCTCGCGGCGGCGACAGTCGGTGCTGCTTTTCTGGCGCTCCAGGTGCCGACCGAGTTCGACGCCAAAGACTTCTTCTCGGCAGATACCGATTTTGTGATCGGACTCGACAAACTCGATGAACACGTCGGCGACACCGGCGGAGAACCGGCCGACATCTACATCGAAGCGGACCTCACCCAGCCGGGTGCGGTGGCGGCCATCCAGCAATTCGTCGATGAGCTACGAACAGTCGAAGGACTCTTCGCTCGCGACGAGCAGGGACTGGTGCGTATTGATGGTGGCGTGCATGAGGTATTGAACCAGGTGGACAACTCCCCCGCTGCGCTTGGCGCACTCGCCGCCGCAGGCATCGAGATCACCGACGGGGATGCCGATGGCGTACCGGACACCACCGAACAGCTCGAGGCCGTGTACGAGTTCGCTCGTGAATTCGGTGTGCCATTCGACACCACGAGGCTGGTTTTGACGCCAGACCGGGTGCGCAATGCCATTTACGTCGGGGAAGATGGTCTTGCTACGAGATTGCAGTTGGGCCTGACTGACACCCGTTCGCAAGAGAATGTTGCCGCCGCGGCTGACGCCCTGGATCCTTCGATCAATGCGCTCCAGGCCGAACTCCGCAGCATCGACCCCGACGCCGAGGTGCAACTGACCGGCTCGCCGGTGGTGCGCATGGCGTCGCTCGACGGGATCTCGAATGCCCTGCAGCGATCGCTTCCGATTTCGGTGGTGCTGTGCCTATTGATCGCAGCCGCTTTCATGCGCTCTTTGCGATATGGCGCGGTCACAATCGTTCCCATCCTCATGACGGTCGCCTGGCTGTATGCGTTCATGCAGATCTTTGGTTTCGCGATCAACATCGTGACCGCCACTATCGGCGCCGTTTCTATCGGCATCGGGATTGACTTCGCCATCCACTACGCCGTTCGATACCGCCAGGAGTTGGCTGCCGGCAACGACGTGTTCGAGGCGGTGGAGCGCGCCGGAGCGGGCACCGGCGGCGCACTGGTTGCATCGGCTTTCTCTTCGATTGTCGGCTTTCTTATTTTGGCCTTGGCTCCCATGCCGCTCTTCGCCAGCTACGGATTGCTGACGGCGGTGATGATCGGCATGGCTGGCGGCGCAACCCTGCTCGTGCTGCCCTCGTTGCTGACCCTTGTCACGCACGCCGACGGCGCCAACGAGCCGGTCGAAGCGACATCGGCATCAGGCACTCCATCGCACCTCGCCCCCACCTCCTAACCCCCAAGCAACTCGAAGAGTTGCCATTCGCACAATGGTCCACCGGTGCAGGAGGTTCCGCAGGAACCGGAGCCGGGGGAAGGTACCGCTGCGCAAGGAAGTGGAGCGGGGGTAAAGGGAAACCGATCAGCGCTCGGCGGTTGCCGGAGTCGTGAGCTTGAGACATCACTACCTAGGTTTTTCCAGTAGATCCTCCTGAAGAGGACCCAGAAAGCGGCCGATGAAAGATCCGTGGACCAAATCTCGGAAAAAGCTCGGTCAGCCCACGTATTGGCGACCACGAACACCGTCGATTTCCTAGTTCGATTGGCGACAGCCGTCACATCGGTAGCGGCCGGAATCATGATCATCTTCGGCCTTGTCTCCGGTGAGACCGATCTGGCCTGGTTTGCTACCAGCCCGGGAACTATCGCCCTCATCGGTGGCGTTCAGGTCCTTCGACGCCGGCCCGACGCTCCACTTTTAGTCGTGGTGTCGATGGCTCTGACCGTGGTCTGGGCTCCGCACGTGCCAGAGGCTATGACCGAGGCCGTTGTGCTGGTGCTCGCCGTATATGGAACGGCAGCGATGATTGCGGTCCCCGGACGGACGTCAACGGTGTACGCGGTCGCATCCGCGATAGGGGCCATCGGGGCGCTACAACTTGCTCATGCGGGCTCGACGCTTGACAGCACAATGGTTCTCATCCTGGGTTTGGGCGGCGGCGCAGTTGCCGCATGGGCCACGAGCAAACGGATTTGGTCGAAACAGCAGCGCCTGGAACGAGCATTCGAATCGCCCGCCGTTGGCGTGGCAATTATCTCGATCCCGGACGGGAAGTTCCTCGAGGCAAACGCCGCCGCCTGTGAAATGCTCGGCTATCCAGACGATGAGCTGCTCGAGGTCGGTATCGCTGATGTCACGCATCCCGAGGACCGGGAGGAATCGTACGAGCGATTCAAAGCGTTGGTCCAAGGATCAGACGCATACTCCCAAGGGGCGCTCCGCTACATCCGAAAGAACGGCGAAGTCTCGTGGGCTCTCGTCACCAACACGATCATACGCGACCAACGCAAACGACCTTTGTATGCCCTGGCGCAGGTCGTCGACATCGGTGAGCAGAAGGCTGCCGAGAAGCGGCTCGAGCAGCTCGTCGAGTCCAAAGACCGGTTGGTCGCTTCGGTATCGCACGAGCTTCGCACACCTCTGACGGGGCTGATCGGCTTTGCCGAGGTGCTGAGAGACGCCGACGCAGGCCTGTCCCCGGCCGAGCGCGTCGAGATGACCGAGTCGATCGCTTTCGAGGCGTCTGAAATGGCCGGCATCGTCGAGGATCTTTTGACCGCAGCTCGCTTCGACACCGGCACGCTAAAAGTCGCGAGAGTGCCGGTGAACCTGATTGCCCAGTCGAGACAGGTGGCCGAGGCCATGGAACCCCACGGTCTGAAGGTAGAGGTGCTGGGAGAACCAGCCCACGCCATGGGCGACCCGGCCCGCGTGCGACAGATCATCCGCAATCTCCTCACGAATGCACAACGCTACGGCGGAGAAGAAATAACTGTGTCGATCTCCGCTGATTTCGGGCGCGCCCGGGTTGCTGTTACCGACAATGGCTCGGGAGTTTCTCCCGACGACCTCGATCGGATCTTTGAGCCGTACTTCACGCAGGATTCGACCCCGGGAATGGCAAGTGGGTTCGGATTGGGCCTCGACATCTGCCGCAAGCTGGCAATGCACATGGAGGGCGACCTGCAGTACAGCGGCGAACCAGGCGCCGCCCGTTTCGAGCTCACGCTCCCGCCGGCGACCCAACCTGCCTCTCGCCCGGACGACCCCGGCGACGCTCGCCAGATTCATCAATCGACTCCGACAGACCCGACCGGCCATCAAAGCCTCCCCCAAGAACGATCAGCCTGATCGAAACTAATGGGGTTCGGGCGGTCACTGTCTCTGGTGGGCGAGGGCAATTTCGATGACGCGAGGTATATCAACCGGCCGGGACTCCAGAGACGCCTCACGCGCCCAGTCGAAAGCAAATGCCACGGCCTCCGCCAGCTCCAGTTTCGAGCCCTGCTCAGCCAAATGTTCGATCGTCCGGGGATCAAGGG
>JABDOU010000366.1 GCA_013043085.1 Acidimicrobiia bacterium | reverse complement strand
GCCCCGAAGGCCGCGATCATCATCGACTCGAAGTAAATCATTCGGCGCAGCGCCCCTCGATCCAAGCCCACGGCTCGCAAGAGACCGATCTCACGGGTTCGCTCGAGTGTCGACAGAACGGTGGTGTTGGCGAGACCGACAAAGGCAACACCGACAGCCAAACCGAGCAGTCCGAAGATGAAGCCGAGCGCTTGCAGGGTTTGCTCCCGTGATTGTTCTCGGAGGTCACTCTGGTCAGCGACCTGCAACGTCGGATACTGGTCGACGATCTCTTCGACCTGGGCCCGCGCCGCCTCGAGGTCAGTCCCGTCGACAAAGCGAATGTCGATCTGAGCATCCTGGGAATTGGGAACCAGCGACGCATAGGCGTCGAGCCCGACGACAATTCCCGACAGTCCGGTCGCCTGGAACAGGCCACTCAATTCGAGCTCGATTGAGCCGGCCAGGAAATCGAACGACACCTCGTCGCCGATTTCCCATCCGTTTTGCTCGGCGGTGACGAAGTCCGCTGCAAAGAATGAATCCCCGAGATCGGTCATGGTTCCGCTCTCGCGCTCGAGCGCAATCAGATCGAACTCTCGATCTGACACCGCAACGATCAAGTCGATGTCTCCATCCACGCGCACCAGGCCCCTGCGCTGACGGCCCACAATGTCGGTCGTATCAAGAGCCTCGATGGCATCACCTACCGCGGGTGAAAAGCCTTGCGTCGGGCCGGCAAATCCTTCAGCGGTTACCACGAGATCAGCCCGAAAGCCGGAATCGAGGGCCTCATCGATCACGCCAAGCAGGCTGGCAACAAACACCGAGGCCAGAGTCATCAGTGCTACGCAGACCAGGGCTGCAGCCGAGGTTGCCGCCGTACGACGAGGGCTCCGGATCGCGTTGCGTTGCGCGAGCAATCCGGTCGACTTTGACGAGGCCACAAACGGCGCTCCGAGAAACCTCATAACCGGCGGAACGAATACCGGACTGATGAGGATGACCGCCAGAAGTGCGAGGGCCGATCCGATACCGACCCACACGATCGGCGATTGACCCGCAAGCCGCACTTCGGTGAAGAGCGAAACGACCAGCAGAGCCGCTCCGATAGCCAGTAGTCCCAGGCTGGAAACCACTCTTTGAATCAGCGGCCTACGTCCGGGAGCGGACCCGATTTCACGAAGCCCCTCCATCGGCGTGATCGAACGGACACGCCAGATGGGGACAAGAGCAGATACCACCGTCACCACGATTCCGAGCACCAATCCGATGACGACTGCCGACGGACTGACCACCAGATTGGTCGATGGGAGTGCAATCCCGAACGCCTCGAGAAGCGCCCTCAATCCGATTGCGAGTCCTAGCCCGAGCACAACACCGAGGAGAGATGCAACAAGTCCGACCATTACGGACTCGACAAGCGTCGCACGGGTGACCTGCGTCGAGGTAGCCCCCAGAGCCCGCAGCAGCGAAAGCTCCCTCGTGCGACGGCTAATCAGGATGCGAAATGTGTTGTAGATGATGAACGTCGCGACAAACACGGAGACGCCGGCGAAGACCAGCAAGAACGTGTTGAGGAATCCCAGAGCTTCGGTGATCTGGGCCGCACCTTCCTCGGCGGCAGTCTGGCCATTGACCACATTGACACTATCGCCCAACCGGCGAGAAGCCTCCAGAATCACTTGATCGAGATCTGCCGTACGCTCGACCGTGGCGTTGATCCGGGTGAACTGTCCTTCGGCGTCGAACAATCTGCGGGCGGTTTCGGTAGTGAAGGTGGCATTCGACCCGGCAAGTGAAGGGAGCCCTGCGAAGTTGGTCACTCCCACCACTGTGAACTCTTCCCGGCCACCCGTCGCGAACACGGCAACCGTGTCCCCCAGGTCGAGATCACCTTGCTCGAAGCTGGTCTGATCGATCATGACCTCGGCCGGACCTGCAGGCGACCGACCCTCCACGATGTCGAGCGCAATCGGGATGTCGTCACCAGGCCAGTTGAATGCAAACGGAGGTGGCCCCGATGGACCAAGTACTTCACCATCGAGCGACGCTATCGCCGCGGTCGATTCCACGAGACCCCATGCCTTCTCGACGCCGGGGACCGCCGCCAGCTCATTCAAGAGACTTTCGTCAAGCCGAGGCACTTCACCGGGATTGAAGAGCAACTCGAGATCGATCTCGGGCTGGATATCAATGTCGATGCCACCGAATGCCTCATTGAAGAGGCCGTCGAAAGCGCGAGATGTGGTGGCCGTATAGATCAGCGTCCCGACAACAAAGCTCACGCCAAGGGCGATGGATACGACCGTCAAAGCGAGCTGGCCGGCGTGCGATCTGAGCGATCGGAGGCTGGATCTGATCACCTCTCGAGATTCTTCATGCTGTCGAGTATCCGATCAGCCGTGGGATCCGACAGCTCGTCGGCGATATCGCCGTCCGCCAGAAACACAACCCGCTCCGAATAGCTGGCCGCAATCGGATCATGCGTGACCATGACAATGGTCTGACCGAAGTCCGAAACTGCCCGTTGGAGGAAGGACAGCAACTCTCGACCTGAATTCGAATCAAGGTTCCCGGACGGTTCATCGGCAAAGATGATTTCGGGTTGCGAAGCGAGAGCTCGTGCCGCAGCAACCCGCTGCTGCTGACCACCCGAAAGCTCCGACGGTTTGTGCGTCAGACGATCCCCGATGCCCAACGTATCGACCACAGTGTCGACCCACGCCTTGTCGGGTTTCCGGCCTCCGATCGTCAGTGGCAACACGATGTTCTCGGCAGCGGTGAGTGTTGGGATGAGGTTGAAGGCCTGAAAGACAAAGCCGACTTTCTCGCGACGCAATATCGTGAGTTCCTTGTCATCCAGGCCGCCAAGCTCAGCTTTGCCGATGTACACCCGGCCCGAGGTCAGCGTGTCGAGCCCTGCGAGGCAATGGAGCAACGTGGATTTGCCGGAGCCGGAAGGCCCCATGATCGCAATAAACCTGCCTCGCTCAATGTCGAGCGAAACACCATCGAGTGCCGTGACGGCGGCAGGTCCTTCGCCGTAGATTTTGACGGCATCTATCGCGCGAGCGGCGAGAGTTTCAACAGCGATGGTCATCCGGTTCTCTCTGATGAGGTGGAGGTCGAAACGTTAACCAGCTTCAAGAACAATGCTCGCAACCCGGGTGATTCGCTTGTGAGTTTGCGGCGTCACGACTGTGGGAGGCGCGCGTCGGATGCGAACCGAGGTCGTCCTCCGGCGTTGCGAAGTTATATAAACGTCGCGCCGAACGCCCTGCCGATGTAAAAGGCAACGATTCCGCCGAGTCCCGCGATGATCAGATTCTGGAGACCAGCAGTAAACGGATTTGTGCGAGTCACCCTTGTTTTGGCGACTCCAACCAGGAATAGGCCGACGGCGGTTGCTATCGATGCCCAAAAAAGACCCGTGGACGGCGCAACATCGAAGAAGAAGGGAACAGCCGACGTCAACGATCCCAACATAAACAGCAACCCGGAAGCAATCATTGCTGCGTACGGGGATCGGCGCTCCGAGTCGATGATGCCGAACTCGAGAGCTTTCATAGCGTTCAGCAGCGTCTCGTCGTCCTCTGCGAAAGCACGTACGACCGGCTCAACGGCATCTTCGGACACGCCCATGTCGCGGATGAAGCCCCGCATCTGCTCCACCTCCTGGGGCTTGAAGTGTTTGATGTGGGTGCGCTCGAGGCGCTCCTCCGCATCGAAGACCTCCTCCTGAGTCCTCGTCGCCAGATACTCGCCTGCACCCATCGAGACGGCTCCGGCGACCGCACCTGCGACGGCTGTCAGGAGGATGGTTCTGCTCTCGAGCCCAGCTCCGACTACGCCCGCGACCAGCAAATAGGTTGATACGAGACCATCGTTGACCCCGAGGATGATGTCTCGCCAATACTGCCGCGACTGACCGACATGCGGCTCGTAGGGAACTTGCTCCTGTTCGGAATCCTGTTCAAGCGACCAGGTCACGCCGACCATCTCATCGCGGTCGGCCAATCGGTGAAGAAACGAGCATGTTCGAAATTCGGGCTTGTCATGAGACGTCCATGTTACCGGGAGGCGACTCCGATTTCGATACCGGGCCGAACTACCCTCTCTCCCGCACGGGGAAGGGGATCCACTTGCGAAATGGGCCAGATCGCGTCAACCAAACGGCGCGGAGAACATTGACGATCGTCCTGCTGGCAGCCGTCACATTCTTTGGCGTTTTCAATCGAGCCGAGTCCGAACCGACGTCCGATCTCGAGGCCAGGGTCACGAGCACGTCAACCTCTCAGCCAACCGTCGAGGTTTTAGCGGAGGTACTGGATACACCGACCACTTCCGTTCCCCCCTCCACGACATCGACAACGGTGCCGCAGACAACCACGACCGTCGTCACTGTCACCACCCGTGCGCCTGCCACAACCACTCCACCCACTACTCGTTCACCTACCACAACCCTGCCCGCCACCACGCTGCCAACCACAACCCTTCCACCGGCGACGCTGCCACCAACGACCCTCCCACCAGTGACCCTGCCACCGACGACCATCCCGCCATCCACCACGAGTTCGACAACCACGAGTTCGACAACCACAACGGTGCCGGTGCAAGGTCTCTACCTCCATAAATTCACGGGCGACGAAAAAGGCGATTCTGACGACTGGCAGGCACGCGTGAAGATCGAAGTGCGTGACGATTCTGGCGATCGGGTCAGGAATCCGCTGGTTGTCGTCGCCTGGGATGGGGCATCAGCGGGCTCCGAAAGTTTCGAGGCAAACAAAGACGGCAAGGTCGAAATTCGGATCGACGGGCTGTCCGATGAAAGCGTGACCTTCACCGTCATCGACATCGTCAAAGACGGATATCGCTATCAACCAGGACTCAACAACGCATCAGCGTCACTGGTAGTCAAGGCTCCCGACTAAGTCCCAATCCACGTGGATTGTCCCGTCTTCCTTTGAGAGGTCCGTGACCCTCTACCATCCCGCAATCCCGGAGGTGCGAGATAGCAAAATTCCTAGCGTTCGCTGGAGCGGTGGTCTTTGGCGCCGCCGACTTTCTCGGAGGACTGGCTAGCCGCAGGTGGGCTGCGATTCCGGTAGTCCTCGTGTCCCAGACCGTTGGCGGAGTACTTCTCCTCTTCATCATGCTGGTACTTGGCGACCCATTCCCGCTACGGGACTTTGCTATCGGAGCGATTGCCGGCGTTCTCGGATTCGGTGCGCTCATCGTGTTCTTCCGCGCGCTCGAGGGTGGGGTGATGTCCATTGTGGCCCCGACGACGAGCGCAG
>JABDOU010000360.1 GCA_013043085.1 Acidimicrobiia bacterium | reverse complement strand
GGGATCACAGCGGCGTCGGAACCGCTGCTGGGAACTCCGGCAGAATCGCTTTCCGCCGAGATCGGGAGGAAGTACGGCGGGCTCGGATACCAGCCTGAAGCCGATTCGTGGTCCGGAGCAGACGCGGGTGGCTTGATGGTGTTCCGCCCGTCCAAGGCCCTTGCGTGGTTCGATTTCCCGACAGACCTCACGCGTTTTCGGTTTGAGCCCTAGGCAAAGTGTCCGGGGCTGACGATGACGCTCCTCCCTCGCCCCGAAGTGCGACTACCGTTACGTCTCACATATGCGCCCGTAGCTCAGTTGGATTAGAGCGTCTGACTACGGATCAGAAGGTCGGGAGTTCGAGTCTCTCCGGGCGTGCCAGTCGTGAGCCCTTGACTACGGGGCTCGTGCGACGTATCTGACAGCTTCGTTGCTTCCGCGGCATCGCAAAGCCGAGCCCCGTCACTCAGCCAGAAGCCCTGCGGATGACTATGAGCTGATCGGCGGCGGACTCCGCGCCCCACACCTCTCCCGGCCTGCCAAGGATTTGGCGCACGTTGCCCGGGTTGGACGGCAGGGGCAAGGTGTCAAACATCTCTGTCGTCGGGTCGAATCGGAGGATGGCGTTCCCGCCGAAGTCACTGATCCAGACGATATCTGTTTCGTCCACGTACACCGCGTAGGCCTGGGGGGCGGGGCCGGGGAGGGCCCAGGTTCGCCACGACTCGGCCGCCGGTTCGTATCGACTCAGCTGGCCCGAATTCCATTCGCTCACCCAGATCGAACCGCCCGAGTCGGACCAAACGCGCCGGGCGCCCTGAGATGGCGTGGGAGGCTCGAGTACCGTGACCGAACCATCGGGTGCGAGCCGGCCGACGTAGCTGCCTGCCAAAGATGCAAAATAAATGGTGCCGGCAGGCGTTGCCGCAATGCCATATGGGCCGCGACCGCGCGGGGCGTCGGATACGGACATCTGGCCGGTGGCCGTGTCGAGGGCGCCAATAATGCCGTTCTGGCCGGTGAACCAGAGCAATCCGTTTCCGTCGAAAGCCGCGGTATTGAGGTTGGCGTTCGGTCGATCCGCCGGCAGGGGGTAGGTAGTTACCTCCTCGGTCATCGGATCGAACCGAACGATCGCGTTCAGCCCTCCATCGGTCACCCACGCCGAGCCATCAGCGGCGACGATCACTCCATGGGGCCGCGAACCCGAGCCGAGCGGGATGTGGCGGGTGTCACCGGTGGAGGGATCCAGCCATCCCAGTTCGCCGGAGCCTTGGGCGGTATACCAAACGCCGCCATCGGCCGCCGGGGCTACGTCGTGGGGCCGGGACCCGGGGGGAACCGGATAGGCATCGAGGGAGAGGGCTTCAAACGGAATTGGTCGAGTGACCGCAGTCGTGCCGGGCGCTTCGACCGTGGTCGGGGACTGGAGTGTCGTCTGGGATGGCGAGGCACTCGTGGCAGAAGTGTTGGTCGTCGATGTCGATTCGGTCGATTCGGACGAGGCGGTCGTGCCGGCAGTGCCGGCCGTGCCGGTCCCCGAACCGGTACACGCCCACAGCAGAACGGACACGCCCACATACAGGGCTGTGAGAGGGATCCTCCTTGCGCGGGTCGGACAGGTAGATCTCATGAGCCCGTGGCTTCTGATATGCGTTCGGTCAATTCGATTACGTGATCGCCACTGACACGCGATCCGTCGGTTTCGGTGAGGTAGAAGACGTCGATAGCTTCGGGACCGCGGGTTTCGACCATGGCGAGATGGATGTCCAGACCGGTGTCTGCGATTGATCTGCACAGGTCATGGAGCAGCCCAAAGCGGTCCCCGGTCTTGATTTCGACGACGGTCGCGCCCGCCGCCGGTGTTACTTTGATGCGGGTTCTGACGTGTGTTCCCAGACCAGAGTCGTAGTGGCCGGCCTTCTTTGCCAGCGTATCACCAACGTTCAGGGATCCGGCCAAAGCTCGCTCCAGGTCTGAAGCGAAGGCATCAATCCTCTCGGGTCCGATCTCGTCAACCGTTAGGGCGTTCGCCACCTGGAACACGTCGACGGCAATATTCTCCTCGGTCGTGTTCAGCCTGGCCCCTCGTACCGAGATGTTGTGGATCGCCATGACACCGGTAACAACGCTCAGCAGGCCAGGGTGGTCACGGGTCACCACCGTCAAGACATAGAGGGGGGCTTTGCCTGTAAAAGCCAGTCTCACTTCATGCTTTCCGAGCGCGCGTTCAATCAACGACTCATGGAGTAGCTGCTCTTCATCATCGAACCACGGGTCGGCTTGATCCGGCGAGGTGATTTCGGACCCCCCAAGTCGTGCATCGACCTTTGCATACAGCGATCGAACCTGGGTTGCCTTCCACTCGGTCCACATGGTGTTCCCGGTGGCCTTGGCATCAGCGATGGTCAGGAGGTAGAGCATTTGCAGGGTTTCGGGGTCGCCGACTTGATCGGCGACATGTTCGATGGTTTCCGAGTCGCTGGTGTCCCGACGCATAGCTGTGTTGGCGAGAAGGAGATGGATCTCGATGAGTTTCTGGAACCTCGCTGAGCGCTGTCCTTCGATACCGAGCCGAGTGCCGAGTGCGGCCATGATTCGGGACCCTTTCGCCGAATGATCTTCGAAGAAGCCTTTCCCGATGTCGTGCACCCAGGCGAGAAACAGCAGTTGTTCGTGGTCGAGTGTGGCGCCGAGTTCTGTGGTCCAGCGCTCCTCCGAATGAGGTTCCAGCAATTTCTGCATTTCGGCAACGGTTCGCCAGAGGTGTATGTCGGTCGGATGCTCGTGGAAGGGAGCCATTTGGGGGAGCGCGACGGTGTGGGTCCAGGTGCCGATCGAGCGATCGACCCATCCGACCTCCACGAGTTGGTCGAAAATCTGCCACCCGATCTCCGGGTGTGCGATCAAACGGTAGAGATCGCCCCGGTTTTCTACGTTCCAGTGGCCTGATTCGATCGAAGCACGCTCGAGTTCACGCTCGGTCAGGAGACGTCTGCCCTCGGCGGCATCGGCAGCCTGAGCAATGACCGTTGTGCGTTTCGGGGCGAGTGCTGGTTTGGCCCTGAAACGAGAGCGTATGCCAGTTGGTTTCTGTTGGTCGAGGTCGGGCCACTGGCGACGAGCCTCGCGCTCGATCGCGCGAATCGCTCGCTGCGCTGTTCCAATCATCGATTTGGTACTCATCCCCAGCCATCGAGCTGCCCGGGATCGCACATCCAGGACGAGAGCGTCAATTGCGCGATCGTTGGTTGCGTGGAGAGAGTTGCGTACCGCGAGCAAGTCGTCCACCGCAGTTCTCAGCCCTTCCGCATCAGCGGAACTGCCTGAGGTCTGCCTGTCCCATTCAATGGCCTGGGCGGTCCGGAGACCCGACCTGCCGGTTTTGAGATCGATGCTCAGGATGGGCCATGGATGTGAAGCGCGCCGCAGGCGTTCTTCTTGTTTCAGCGATTCGGTGATGGGTCGCTTTCGAATCAGCTGTGCAACCTCTTCTTGCAGGTGCGTGAACCGGGCAGGATCACCCATCACCAACCGGGCGGTCAGTAGCGAACAGAGCGTTTCAAAAGAGTCGCGTGAAGCCACGATGGCTTCATGTACCGTTCGGGTCGAGTGGCCGACCCTCAGACCGCTGTCCCATAACGGGTAGAAGACGGCACCGACTGCCTCTTTGGTGGTTGCCGGACTTCGATCCTGAGTCAAAATCATGAGGTCGATGTCCGAGTGGATACACATCTCACGCCGTCCGTAGCTTCCGAGAGCCACCAAAGACAACGATTGATCGAGGTCAGTTGTCGAAGCGATCAAGGC
>JABDOU010000359.1 GCA_013043085.1 Acidimicrobiia bacterium | reverse complement strand
CGCTGGTGGAGGGCTCGGGCGTCGCCAGGAACTCCTCCCAGTCGGATTGGTCGGCATCCGGATCGGGTTCAATCACATCACTCACAAAGCAAGAGCGTACCGGCGACTACCGTCCGCCTGGTGTCAGGATGTGATGACCGGCAAGCAGCCTCTTTTCGCGCAGACCGCCTTGCGCGGAAACCGAGTTCCTTCCCCTGCAGGAAATCCGTTGGGGCGGCGCCTGAGAAAGAGCCGGTAGCGCGGGTAGACAACGCCGCGTGAAGACTTGCGCGAGGCTTGACATGGAATTTCATCTGACTTTCGTCCTCGATATCGCAGAACGCTGACACCGATCGGTGTCACCCCACGACAACCAGGACGGGCAGGATGGGTGTCTATGGATCAGTCGCAGGTTCGCATGGTCGCCCGACTACGACCGCAGGGCAGCAATGAGCTCGTCTTTGGTCATGTCCGATCGACCTTCGATGTCGAGCTCCTGGGCTCGTTCGTACAACTCGTCCTTCGTCCACTCCTCGTAGGCCTCTGCCTCGCCGCCACGACGCTCGGCACCTTCTGAGTTTGCAATACGCGCCGACTTCTCTTTGCTATATCCCTTTTCTCGAAGCGCCTCATACTGATCATCGTCTTTGATGGAAGGTCCGTGATCGGTACCCATGGGAAACCTCCTGAGGTGAATACGTACCCATCGTTACCCGACCGCACGCGCGATGAAACCTGGTGATACTGGGCAAAGGACCTAGAGCGTGGAGCTGAGATCCGCGACCATCTGGCTTCCGTTCGAGGTGATGGGATCTCCGTGGCCCATCAGGATCGTGGAGTAGTCAAACGTCGCGAGCTTCTTTACCGATTCGTTGGCTGCGGTCATATCCGAACTGAATCGCGAGCTTGCGCCAAGGATCTCACCGTCTGACTCGTTGAGCGCGTCGCCTGCGACCAGGATCCCCGCGGTTGCATCGAGCACACAGACATGGCCAGGCGTGTGACCGGGCGTGCCGATGATTCTGAGACCGACTACCTCATCGCCATCGGCGACAACGGATAGCGGGCGGGGGGACCGCATGGCTTCGATATCGGGTTCGCCGGCATGAGCGGTCGCAGAGGTGGCCCGCTCCATGATGGCGGGCAATCCTCCAATGTGATCGCTATGCATGTGCGTCAGAATGACGTCGCCGACATCAGCCCAGGCGACCCCGACCCTCTGCAAACCGGCCTCGATATCGTCGATCAGTCCGGCGTGACCGGCATCAACGATGACTGCCTTCGAGTTTCGGACCAGGATGTAGGCAGATACGTTCGACATCAGCACTCGCTCCCAGCGTGTGTCCCCTGAGCTCTCCGGTGCCACCTGCGCTTCGGTCGTTGTCGGGTTTGCCGGGATCGTCGTGGCTGCCAGGCTCGAGCTCGACGTACTCGAACTCGACGCGGCTTCAGGCGTGCCGTCGTTTCCACGAGGCTCTGAACCGCACGCAGCCGCCACGGGTCCCAACAGGACAAGCGCAGTCGTGCCTTTGCCAAACTCGATGAGAAAGCGCCGTCGACTCCAAGGCCCCATGGAGGGCAGCCTATTCGTTTCTCCCCGGTGCCAGCTCGCGGTTGTAGCGCACGTCAGAGTTCTAGTCTTGCCTCGATACACGTGCTCTCGAGACACCAGTTCTCGCTTCGTACCGGAATGCCGTCATGGTCCACCGACATGAATGCTTCCGGCGGCGCCGGCTTCTATCTGATCGGAACTCATGCAGGTCTTTGAATTCGACTTTCATCCTCGTTATCGCTATCTCTTGTTGCCCCTGGGCGTGCGGCCTGACAACTCGTTCGTCGCCATCACCGACGATGATGAGTTCCACGCCAAGTTTGGACGGTGGGAGTTGAGGACGCCCATGTCCAATATCTCTGGCTTTCAGCGTTCTGGCGACTACAAATGGTTCAAGGCCATCGGGATCCGCGGCTCGGCTGCCGACCACGGCCTCACGTTCGGATCGACCACGACTCAGGGTGTCTGTGTTACCTTCTCGGAGCCCATCAAGCCATTCTTGCCTGGCATGCCACACCATCCCGGATTGACGGTGACGGTGTCTGACGCCGACCGATTGGCCGCAGCGTTGGAGTCGGCCGGAGTCCAGCACTCCGACACCGACTAATCAGCCCTGCCCTAATCAGCTCTGCCAGGGAACCGTAGAGTTTGGTCTCTTGCGTCGGCTCTACTCCTATACCGACGAGCGCAACGCTTCGACCGGTTCCATGTTTGCCGCTCGCATTGATGGATAGATGCCGGCAACGAGGCCGATGAACCCACCGATCAGCGGCGTCGACAACGCCATGAGCGGGTCGAGCACCGGCGTCCACGACTGGATCGCGGAAACGGACACCACAATGAGGATCCCGGTCGCACCACCGAGAACACCACCGACGAAACCCATCGTGCTGCTCTCAGCCAGGAACTGGGTAGCAATGTGACGCCTCGTTGCGCCGAGGGCCCGGCGCAGACCAATTTCTCCCGTGCGCTCCATGACCGATACAAGCGTGACATTCGCGATCCCGATGGCCCCCACCAGCAGCGCCACGCTGCCCAGGATGACGAACAGCAGATTGAGGTCGCTCTGAACGGCCTCTCGCACCCGCTGTGGCTCGGCAGGAAACGCAACCCGAAGTCCGGTCGGGTTGTCGGGCCGAAGCGCAAGTGGAGCCTGACGAGATATGAGGTTTGCGGCCCCGATCCGCGTCTCGACAACCACCGTCTCTGGAGCGCCAAGTCGATACATCTGACGTGCAGTGCCCTCGGGGATGATGACCGCACTCAACATATCGAACTGACGAGCAACATCGTCGATGATGCCAACCACGAGAAACAAATCATCTCCGATTCGTATCGCAGGCAGTTGATCGAGTCGCGAGATGCCGAGACGATCAGCAGCGCCGGCCCCGATGACGGCGACCCGTTCCCCGCGGTCCGACAGCAACTCATCCGGAATCATGCCGCTACGGAGATGGGCCCGGACAGCGTCATACAGGCCGGGGGAAGCCGCCTGAATCGACAACTTGAAGTCGGTTCTTTCCGCCGGGTCGCGGACCGGAGAAGTACTGACGAGCGAGTCCCCGACGTCAATCGTGCTGATATTGCCGGCCTCAACAACGCCGTTGAGGCGGGCCAATCTTTTTGGAGCGTCCCACGGGAGAGCGTTCGATACTCCGTCGAGGCCTGGCGGTTTGGAGGTAATGGTTACCTCGGTCGCCGCCAGCTCGTCAAAGCGACCGACGATGCGGTTGCCAGCCGTCTGAGAAAGACCAATCGTGGCCACCAGCGCCGCCAGGCCGATCACCGTGCCGAGAACAGTGAGAGCCGAGCGCCCCGGTCGGGAAAACAACCCGGCCAACGACTCGGACACGAGGTCCGCAAAAGCCACGGATGATCGCGGTGCAGTCACGCGGCGTCTTTCAGAGTGCCGTCGACGATGCTCGCCGTACGCCCAGCACGAATGGCTACATCAGGATCATGCGTGATCATGACGATGGTGAGTCCGTCGTCATGCATTTCTGCAAACAGATCCAGGATGGCAGCTCCGGTCGCGGTATCCAGATTGCCGGTGGGTTCGTCGCAAAGCAACAGACCGGGGCGCGTGAGAACTGCTCGGGCGATGGCAGCTCGTTGACGTTCGCCACCAGACAGCTTCGGCGGCAAATAGTCGGCTCGATGATCGAGTCGAACGCGCGTGAGCGCCTCCAGGGCGCGCTCATATCTATCGTCTCGCGAGCCATGGCGATAGACGTCTGCCAGCATCACGTTTTCGGCGACCGAGCGATGCGCCATGAGATGGAACGACTGAAACACGAAACCGATCCGGCTGCTTCTCAGCCCTGCCCTTTCCTGATCGGACAAAGGACCGGTATCGGTGCCGGCCAATCGGTACTGGCCGGCGGTGGGGCGATCGAGCAATCCGAGAATGTTGAGCAGCGTAGATTTGCCGGATCCAGAAGGGCCAACGATCGCCATCCAATCGCCTGACGCGACCTGCAAACTCGCCCCACGGAGAGCATGGACAGGCGCTTCAGCTCCGAATACTCGCTCCACCTCATCGAGTTGTATCAACGGAACAGCGCTCATCATCCGCTCTGCGATTCGAAGCCGACGACCACCAGGTCGCCTGCCTTCAGCGTGCCGCCTATCGGACTCACCTCCACGTAGCCCTTCGCCGAGAGGCCGGGTTGAACGTCGACAAACGTAAGACCGCCGTCGCCACTCACCTGCACCCGCGATGTACCATCGGCTCCGAGGGCCAAAGCGCTGACGGGCACAGCAAGCACGGCTCCACCTGTCGATTCGGTCGGGATCGTGAGCCGAACCGAAGCGTTGACCAGATTCGGTTGTCCGTCGGGAACGGTGACCTCGAAGTACACATGAAAACCGTCGACATCGTTGGTGCCAGGGCCCGCCGCGACAAACGAGATCATTCCTTCCCCGGTAATACCGAGGTCGGGCTCATCGATGAGAACCTTCATACCCTTGGTGACAAGTCCGGCGCTCTCGATCGGCACAGAAGAATCGATTGCAATGTTCGCATCGGTGAGCGCCAGAAGGTCGCCGTCGCCGGATACGCCTGGCTCTCTGAGTACTTCCGACAGACGTACCGGTGGAGATGAGACATAGATCACCTCGTCAGCCGGCAGGAGGATCCCGGCTCCGAAGCCGGCTCCCTCAACCAGCGCAGTGAACAACGGCTGAAGGTCGGGTGTACGAGAGGTCACAACGACAGGCTCATACCCACCGGCCTGGTACAACCCGGCGACCGCAGCCCCGGTCTGACTGTCGTAGGTGCCATCGACTGGACCTGGATCCAATCCGAGGTCGTGCAAACTCTGCTCGAGCTGCACGACGTCAACGC
>JABDOU010000354.1 GCA_013043085.1 Acidimicrobiia bacterium | reverse complement strand
ACGGCAGAGAAACGAATTCTCGATTCCGGGCTTTCATGCACGATCCTCCGGGCAACCCAGTTTCACGTTCTCATGGCTCGCGCTTTTGAAAAGTTGTTGCGATTCCGGGCCGCCCCCGTGGTCAAGGGATGGCTGGTCCAGCCGGTCGACGAAGGAGAAGTCGCCGAGCGCCTGGTCGATCTTGTCTCCTCTCGTCCCCAGGGCCGCGTTCCCGATTTTGCCGGTCCTCATGTGCTGTCGGTCGGTGAAATGGCGGAGCAGTACGCCGACCATCACAATCGCAACATCCTGCTGCTTGGCATGCCGCCCGTTGGGCGCGTTCTCAGGGCGTACGCAGCAGGACTGAACACCAATCTCGAAGCTGATCTCGGCTCAATTTCGTGGTCGGAGTGGTTGGACGCTCACGACTGAGACTGCCGACTCTTGAGCCGCCAAACACCACGTTGGAAGCGGCTACCGTTCTGTGATGCGAATCCTCCTTGCCGCCGCTGAATACGCCCCGCTTGTCAGTTCCGGGGGACTCGGCGACGCGATAGCGGGTCTCGCGGGTTCGCTCGTGCGGCAGGGGGCCTCGGTGACAGTCGTGATACCCAGATACCGCTCGGTGACGGATACCGGCCGCAGGGTGGCCGGTGCGGGCAACCTCTTTCGTCACAAGGTGAACGGTGTGGAGGTTCTTCTCGTCGACGAACCAGATTCGTTCGATCGCGATGGAATCTATGGTCCCGAATCCGGTGAAGCGTACGAAGACAACTGGTTGCGGTGGACCAGATTTGGGATGGCAGTCGCAGAAATAGCCAATGAAGGTGTGTACGACGTCGTCAATCTCCATGACGCCCACGCCGCTCTAGCCGCTACCCGGGTCGAGGCTCCGACCGTCTTCACCATCCACAATGCGGCCTACCCACTCCTGGGGCCCTTGAAGGAGATCAATGCAATCCTCGGGCTACGGCCGGAAGTCATCCTGCCGATGGGAGCATTGGAGTGGTTCGGCGAGGCGAACTTCATGAAGGCCGGACTGATGTTTGCGGACCAGGTGACGACGGTCAGTCCCGGCTTCGCCCGACAGATCGCCGACGACTCCGAGGTGACAGGTGGCCTCGACGGCGTGATCCGCTCGTTGCCCAATCCACCTGTTGGCATCATGAACGGTATTGATCTCGACGCTTTTGATCCGGCAACAGACGCGTCACTACCCCTCCCATTCGAGGCCGGCACCTGGGCTCGCCGGCGTGAGAATCGGCGCGCTCTCGCCGACGCAGTGGGGCTCGACGCCAGCGGTGTCATTTTTGGCATGGTTGGTCGTGTTACCGGACAAAAAGGCTTCGACCTCATTGGCCCGTCACTCGCTGATCTGGTCGACGAGGGATTCCGGCTCCTCGTTGTCGGCAACGGAGAGCAGGATGACCTGGTGGATGGGTGGGTGGCTCAGCATCCCACCGCCGTTGCACATCGACCGTTCGATCAAAAGCTCGCCAGGCTGACATGGGCGGGATCGGACGCCTATGTGATGCCGTCGCGCTTCGAACCTGGTGGACTCGGAAACATGTATGCCATGCGATACGGGTGTCCGCCGGTCGTGAGGCTCACCGGTGGTCTCGCCGACACGGTGATCGACATTGACGAAGACCCCGCCTCAGGCAACGGCATCGGTTTTCGTCTGTATGAAGCGGCCGAGTTCTCCAAGAGTGTGCGGAGGGCGATGCGTTTGATTCGAAGTCATCCAGAGCTGTGGCAGGAAATGGCAGCCCGGGGAATGGAATCCGATTGGAGCTGGGATCGGGCGGCCGGGGAGTATCTCAAGGTTTACCGGAAGATCCTGGCGCCTGGCCCGGCGGCGTGACGTGAGGTTGCTACGTTGATGGCATGGATCTCATGAACGACCTCGAGCGTATCAATCGCGCCCTCGATGAGGCGACCAAGGTTCTGGGGATGTTCACGCCAGGCCGGATTGCAGCCGTGCAGAAGCGAGGCGGTGATCCGGTGACCGAAGCCGATCAAACCATCGACGCGATGCTTCGTGAGATGCTTCCGCGACATGACGAAGGGTGGCTTTCCGAAGAAACTGTCGACGATACGCGGCGGCTTTCTGCATCACGCGTCTGGGTTGTCGATCCGGTCGATGGCACGCGCGAATTCGTCGACGGAATACCCGAATTCTGCGTGTCGATCGGATTGGTCGAAGACGGTATTGCCATTGCGGGAGGTATAGCCAATCCAGCGATGGGAACGCGGGTAGTCGGGTCCTTGGACTCCGGGGTGTGGCTAAACGGGGTTGCAGCCTCGGTGAGGTCGATCGATGCGATTGCCGGAGTTGAGGTGCTGTGCAGTCGCAGCGAGGTTCGGCGTGGTGAGTGGGACATCTTCGCCGGACAGGGGATCGAGTGCAGGCCGATGGGTTCCGTGGCGTACAAGATGTCGCTGGTAGCCGCTGGATTGGCCGACGCAACCTGGACTCCGGTTCCGAAGCGCGAGTGGGACGTCGCAGCGGGCACTGCCCTCGTCATGGCAGGTGGCGGCCTCGTGTTCTTGCCGGACGGTTCGACTCCTGCGTTCAATCGGCCCGATACTCGCATTCCGGGTTTGGCTGCGGCACCTGTCGGAATCGCGGATGAAGTCAATGAAATGTTCGCCAGGCAGATGGCGCTGATCGCCACGGGCTGAGTAGCCGTTTAGCTCCGTATGTTCCAGATAGCGGCAGCTCTGCCTGGCACAGTCACAGTTGTCGTTCCGTCCGTGGTTGCAATCGACCCCTGACCCCAGATCAGCTCTGAGTCCTCCTGGTGATACGCAAACATCGTCGACGACTCGTCGTCGCCTGCATTGACGGCAACAACGACGCCATCGTCTGCCAGTCTCCGCTCCATCACGTACAGCCAGGTTTCGTATTCGCCTTCTCCCGGTGCAAGGCGACGATATTCACCCGTTCTGAGTACCTTCTCTTGTTTTCGCAGAGCGATGAGCTCCGAGAAGATCGTGAGGAGATCTTCATCCCATGAGTCTCGCCTATCCCATGGAAATCCACCCCGGGATCCCGGGTCGTGGGCGCCCCTCATTCCGATCTCGTCGCCGTAATAGATGGACGGCGCGCCCGGAAACGTCATCTGGAGAACAGTCGCAAGCACCACTGATTCCCGATCGCCGCCCACGGCTTCAAGCAATCGCGGCGTGTCATGAGAGCCGAACAGGTTCAGGTTGGCCAATGTCGCCTGCCGTGAGTACACACGCTGTAGGAAATCGATGGAGTCGGAATATCCGCCGGCGTCATGTGGATGCGACAGGTCATAGGATGCTGGGTCGGTGATAGCGAGGTTGATGCGCTCGCCTGCGACGAATCTCAGTACATATTCACCGAACGGATAGTTCATGACGCCATCGAATCGGGATCCTTCATTGACCCAGTCCGGCGCGGGCTTCCAGATCTCGCCGACGATGTACGACTCCGGATTGACCGCCCGCGTACGCGAACGGAACTCTTCCCAGAATCCTTCCGTCTGGATTTCTTCCGGCACATCGAGCCGCCAACCATCGACACCCTTTGCCAGCCAGTATTCGCCGACCTGCATGAGAAACTCACGAACTTCGGGGTTGTCCGTGTTGAGCTGGGGAAGTGCGTGCAGTCCCCACCAGGCGTTGAACCGAGCAGGCTCGGATTCGTCGTAAGCCTTCAGAGGCCAGTCGTGTATTTTGAACCAGTCCCGCCATGGCGACTGCTGGCCGTTCTCGAGTAGGTCGTTGAACTGAAAGAAGCCGCGACTGGCATGATTGAACACTCCGTCGAGTACCACGCGGATGCCACGATCGCGGCACGCTCCCATCATGGCTTCAAAGGCGGCATTGCCGCCGAGCAGGGGATCTACCTGGAAATAGTCGTGCGTGTGGTATCGGTGATTTGCCGCCGACTGGAAGATCGGATTGAAGTAGATCGCATTGATTCCAAGAGATGCCAGGTAATCGAGATGGTCGATGACCCCGAGAAGATCCCCCCCTTTGTAGCCGTGGGGTGTGGGATCGGCGTCCCAGGGCTCGAGGTTGGATGGCTGGGGAACTCTGCCAGATCGAGCGAAGCGGTCTGGAAAGATCTGATAAAAGATGGCGTCGGGTACCCATGCGGGTATGTCGTACTGCATAAGAGCGGTGGACCCTACCCGAAAACGCTTCAAACGGGCACGCTCCGCAGGAGGAACACACGAATTCTGCCAGTGCTCCGAGCGATTTCGAGATATCGTGATCAGTGCATGGATGAGCCTACGTTTTTGGGCCCGCCGGCCCGCAGGGTGGGTCCATCTGGCACAACCGAGATCTTCGACGGCACGCATGACGACTTCATGGCGGCCGATTTCGACGTACGCGTCAATGCCAAGACCTACCTCGGATTCGCCGGAGCCGAGATCCTCGATCGTCCTCTCGGAGACCAGCGGCTGGGAAGCGAGCTCACCGATCTCCTCGCGACGCGAGCCAAACTGCGCCGAACCGACGATGGCTATAGCGGCTACCTGCACCTGCCGTCCTACTACCTCGTGCGACGTGCGAATCGTGTTGATTACGTGATGATCCTGTCATATGGAGAATGGGAAGCAGGAAAATTCGTGCTCCAACTCGAGGGTATTTGGAAGGTCACCAGCCTCGCACCCGAATCACCCCGACCTCGATCAGACGTCGGGGCCCCTCCTCCCGTCAGGCTGGTCGTTGAACATGAGGAACCGCGTCGACCGTGGTGGGTGCGGGGGCGTCGAGAGCCACGAGGAAGCTTTCGGCGCTGACTTGGCCAACAGCCGCGGCCCTATTCGCGACCTATCCTCGATCGATGCGAACGATCGGAATCATCACCGCCGGTGGAAGCAGCAGTCGTATGGGCACAGACAAAGCCGAGATCGAAGTTGAGGGTGTAGCCATGATCGACCGGATCGCCGATACGTTGTTGGCCCACGTGGACGAGGTGCTCGTTGTTGGTGGAAATCGGCCCGGATCTCTGGTAGATCATGACGAGATTCAAGGTCCCCTTGCAGGCCTGGCGGCCGGCCTGGCAGCCGCCGACGGCGCCGATGCGGTGTTCTTTTCGGCAGTTGATCATCCGTTCCTGCAAGCCGAGACAGTGCGTCGGCTGATCAACAGATTCGAGGGATCATCGGCTGTGGTTCCCGTTGACCGAGAAGGCATCAGACAGGTGTTGTGTGCGGTCTATTCGCCGATCTGGGCCGAGCAGGCCGAGTTCGAAGGGATCACACTCAAAGGCAACGTTCAAAGCCTGATCGAGCGTCTTGGATACACGCCGATCGAACCACGAGAATGGGAAGGCTGGGAGGAGGACGGACGGTCCTGGTTCTCCGTCGACTCTTCGACCAGACTCGAAGACGGACTTCGGCGATTTGGAGGAAGATGACCTGGCTGGACGACTTCGCAGATGCTCTCGGAGTCGAGAGAATGTCAGCAGGCGACATCGATCTCGTTCTTGATCTGGCGCGAGATGTTGCACACGGTTCTGAACGCAAGAATGCGCCACCGGCAGCGTTTCTCGCAGCCATGTTTGTTGCGTCCGGAAAGGGCAATGTTGCCGACGCGGTTCGGAAGGCCGAGGCACTGATCGACCAGGCGTAGGCTTCCGGCGATGATTGAACCTCGCACACTGAAGGGTTTCCGCGACACACTTCCGACCGCGATGCTTGCCCGTGAGCACGTGGTCGAGACGGCAAAGCATGTGTTCCGGTCATTTGGGTACCTGCCGATAGACACGCCTGCCCTCGAGTACTCCGAGATCCTGCTTGGCAAGGGGGGTGACGAGACGGATCGGCAGATGTTCCGGTTTATGGACCAGGGCGATCGGGATGTGGCCATGCGATTCGACCTGACGATTCCGTTGGCGCGATTCGTGGCGCAGCATGCGCACGAGCTACAGATGCCGTTCAAGCGGTACCACGTCGGTCCTGTATGGAGAGGCGAGAGTCCGCAACGTGGCAGGTATCGAGAGTTCGTCCAGTGCGACTTCGATACAGTGGGCACGGCCAGTATCAACGCCGACATCGAAACCGCTCTCGTGATTCACGAGCTCTTTCTGGCGCTCGGTATCTCCCGGTTCGGCATACGTATCAACAACCGGAAGGTGTTCGACGGCCTTCTCGAGCGGCTCGATCTCCTCGACCACATCACGCCCGTGTTACGCGCGATTGACAAGCTCGCCAAGCTCGGGCCGGAGAAGGTGACTGCAGAACTTCATGAAGCAGGACTCTCTGAAGACCAGACGATAGAACTCTTCAAATTGTTGGACATCGAAGGTACTGATCCCTTCGAGCAGATCGCGGAAGCGGCTGCCCTGGTTGGCGACGGAGGACAGTCCGGTATTGCGGAACTCACGGCGGTGTTCGAAGGACTACACGCCAGCGGGGTAACCGATCACGCTGTGCTTGATCTTTCCATCGCTCGAGGCCTCGACTATTACACGGGTTCTGTCTTCGAGACCTTTCTCACGGAATTGCCCGAGATCGGAAGTGTCTGCTCCGGGGGACGTTATGACGATCTGGCCAGCACCTACACGAAACAGCACATTCCCGGGATAGGCGCTTCGCTCGGCGTCGACCGGCTCATGGCTGCTCTCGAGGATCTTGGTCTCCTGGAAGAGCGGACGGCAACGGCGCCGGTGCTGATCGCGCTGTTCGAACCAGATCGGATCCATGACTATCTCGGCCTCGCGGCGCGACTGCGCCGGGCCGGCCTGGGAGTCGAGCTGTATCCGGAGCCGCGCAAGCTGGGGGCGCAACTCAAATACGCGGATCGCCGAGGCCACTCGTTTGCTGTGATCATCGGACAATCCGAGTTTGATGCCGGCACGGCTCAGATCAAGGT
>JABDOU010000309.1 GCA_013043085.1 Acidimicrobiia bacterium | reverse complement strand
GTTCCAGGTAATAGTCACGCTCTGCTTCGGGTATTTGCGAGGCCGGCCGATTGTCACCGGGCTTGGCAGGCACCCAGATCCGACCATCGTTGCGAAGCGATTCGGACATGAGCGTCAGCTTGGACTGAAACTCATCAGACGACGGAATGCATGTCGGATGAATCTGGGTGAAGCAGGGATTAGCGAAGAAGGCCCCCCGGCGATGCGCTCTCCACGCCGCTGTTACGTTGCTGTTCATGGCGTTTGTGGAGAGGTAGTAAACGTTTCCGTATCCCCCGGTCGCGAGAACAACCGCATGGGCACTATGAGACTCGATTGCGCCCGTCAGCAGATTGCGCGTGACGATCCCAACCGCCCTGCCATCGTGGATCACAACGTCGAGCATCTCGTTACGTGTATGGATCTCAACGTTGCCCAGCGAGATCTGCCGGGCTAACGCTTGATAGGCACCAAGCAAGAGCTGTTGGCCGGTTTGTCCTCTGGCGTAAAAGGTTCGTGACACCTGGGCGCCGCCGAACGATCGGTTTGCGAGTTGGCCGCCATACTCGCGCGCGAACGGGACGCCCTGGGCGGTGCACTGATCGATGATCTCGTTCGAAACCTGAGCCAATCGGTAGACGTTGGCCTCCCGGGAGCGGTAGTCACCGCCTTTGATCGTGTCATAGAACAATCGAAAGATGCTGTCACCGTCATTGGGGTAATTCTTCGCGGCGTTGATGCCTCCCTGAGCGGCGATGCTGTGCGCCCGGCGAGGAGAATCATGGAAGGTGAATGCCTTTACGTTGTAGCCAAGCTCTCCGAGAGTCGCCGCAGCGCTGGCGCCTGCCAGGCCCGTGCCGACGACGATGATGTCGAACTTTCTCTTGTTTGCCGGATTGACCAGATCAATGCTGAACTTGTGATTGTCCCATTTATTGGCGAGCGGTCCTGGTGGAATTCGTGACTGAAGCATCAACTCACGACACCGGTCAGGATCAGGAGCGGAAAGCTGAGGTTTCCGAGGACGATGAGTCCGGTGATACCGGTGGCCAGTCCGGTCCGGAGAGCTGCCAACCTCGGGCTGGTTGATCCGAGGCTCTGGAACATGCTCCAGATTCCGTGAAGAACGTGCAGGCCCAAAGCGAGATTTGCGATGATATACCATCCCGCGACGATCGGATTTGCGAGCCCCGTGACCACGTTGTGACGCACTTCGCCGGGGATGAAATCGGAGTGCACGGTGCCCCATGTGAGGTGGGCGAGGTGGTAGATGATGAACAGAAGCACGATCGTTCCCGTGATCACCATGTTGCGGGAGGCGAACGTGGCTGTAACCCATGTCCGATCGGCTTCGTAGGCGACAGGACGGCTCTTTCTGCTTTTCCACCAGAGGCTGTACCCGGCGTGGATGTGTACGAGGAAGGCAGCGAGAAGTCCGAGCCGGGCCACCCAGAGGAGGCCGCTGCGTGGAATGATCGGTTCTCCGATCGCTCGAAGGCCCTCTGCATATTCATCGATTCGGGCGACGCCATCGGGACCGGCAGGTTCGTAGAGGTGGAGGTTGCCGAGCATGTGGAAGAACACGAAACCGACGATGGCAACTCCCGAGAGGGCCATCACCCACTTGCGGCCCACCTGAGAGCGGTAAAAAGACAGCAGGAAGGACCCCGGGCTCGTCAGTTCTTCGGAGTCGGCTGTTGGTCGGATCTGGGTCACGCTACGGGCCTTCTGCTGGCTTGACGCCCGCAGCCTACCTGTAGAGCGGGAAACAATTCACGGCTCCAGTTTGACACGCGCGCGCGCTCACACTTGAATTACAGAAATGTAATTACACGCTTGTCGTGTCGGCTCACCCCGGATGGCCTCTGGAGCGTCATGAATTTCCACCAGCTCGATTCGCAAACCGAACCGCGGCCGGAACGTGACCACCTGAGACAAGCGAAGTACACGAGACAAGAAACACACGACAAGAAACACACGACAAGAAACGGGAATCGGACGCGACCGAGCCAGAATGTTGGGAGTCCTGAATGAGCAGTACTCCCGCCTCAAACAGTCACTGAGGGAACAGTCACTGAGGGATACGCCAAAAACGAGTGTCGCAGCCGTTCACGAAAAGGACCAACCACTGAGAGGGAGAACGAGGGACCTGTGGATACCACCCTGTTCGAAGACATTTTTACGCAAGATCTTGCCTGGCAGGAGATGGCAAATTGCCGTGGGGCCGACCAGGACCTGTTCTTTCCGGAACGGGGAGCGTCCACGCGTAAAGCCAAAGCAATCTGCGGAGCCTGCACCGTCAAAGACGATTGCCTCGAATTCGCGATAACCAAGGGAGAGCGTTTTGGTATCTGGGGTGGCATGAGCGAACGTGAACGACGGCGCATCCGCCGTCAACGCGCCATCACCGCTCGCCAAACCGGTTAGCCTCACGTACAGGCTTTCGAACTCTGAAGCGCTTTGAGGCGGTACGAAAGCTCAACGGAGATCTATAGGCGGGTCAGATAGCGATCGGATTCGTCGACCAAGGAGGCTGAGACGATGAGCGGAACCGATATTGCGTGGTTGGTGTTGTTGGTGCTGGTTGTCGCAGCCGTGGTTTTTTACCTGATGCGGAGCAGGCCGGGGGTTCCTCCGGGTGTTGATGGATCAGACGACTCCCTGACCGCCCCGGGTACTGCGAACAAAGCCGGCGCACCTCCATCTTCTGACACGCGCAAAGCTTCTCCGATGGATCCCGAGTTTGATCCGTTGAGTGCTCATTTCGAGGCGCCGTCCCGAGCGCCAAAGCTTTCTGCTGACAGCGGGAGCCGCGAAACCATGTTTCCTGCCGGGGCTTCGGTTACCATGCCCGAACCCTGGTTCGCCCAGCTGCGGGGTCAGGGCATCGTCCCCGAAGAGGCTTCCGCGAGCGACATCGTGCTCGGAGTTTTGCGTGCAGCCGGGTACAGCGTGAACGACACGGGCGACAATACCTATCAAGTGAGCCGGGGAGCGGCGAGCACATTCGTGGTCGTCGACCCGTACGACGAGAGCGGGTATCCCGAAATCGATGAATCTGAGATGGCTCGATTTGTGATGTCGTTCATGAATTCCAAGGCCGGAAACGGTCTTTATGTCACCGACAAGTTCGCTCCTTTCGGCGTCTACGAGCGTGAGAAACGAGAAAAGCGGATTCGCTTCATTTCTCGCGAACGGCTCCAGGAGTTCGTGGACGGGATCACGGGGGCTTAGACAGTTCTGTCGGTAAACTCGATCGCAGACCAAGGAGGTCAAGAAGATGAATTTCCAAGGCTGGGAATGGATCATTCTCCTCGTAGCGCTCTTGTTGCTGTTCGGTGCCAAAAAGCTGCCCGAATTGGCTCGTTCGCTTGGCGCGTCGAGCAAGGAATTCAAGAAGGGCCTCGAGGACGGTGCAAGGGACGGAGACGCCGAGAAGGTCGCCGAGGCCGACGCGTCCACCGAAGACAGCTAGCTCTGGCTTCGGGCCGGGAACTTCTGCCGGCGCCGGTTCGTTTTATTTCTGACTGTCAGCAGTCGGGCCACGAGCGCCGAAATTCCGTGCAGCTCGAGTGGGTTCGTGATATTCGCGATGCTCCTGGACGGCTAGCTGATGGTTGATGAACAATCCGCCAACGAAACCGGCGGAATTCCGTCGTGGGAAGACGTTGCCAGAATCTATGGTCCCAAGATTTACAGTTTTTCCTATCGTCTCACGGGCAATCCCGATGACGCAGCTGATCTCAGTCAGGAGGTCCTGCTTCGAGTCCGTAAAGG
>JABDOU010000259.1 GCA_013043085.1 Acidimicrobiia bacterium | reverse complement strand
CTCCAAGGATTATCAGGAACGACTGTGGCAAACCGTCGCACCTCTCACGAAAAAATTCGTTTCGCTCATCGAACGTGGGATGCCAGGCGAAGACGCGTCGGTGCTCGCCAGGCTCGTAACGTTCGCCCTCCGAGATGCAGGCGACATCATGCAGCACGCCGAGGAGGACGGCTTCGAATTCGAGACAGTCAAGCAAACGTCGCTGGCATTCATTCGGCGCGGATTGGGGCTTCCCCCGATCCCGGCCTCCATCTGAGGATCGTCAGCTAACGCCTATCGGCTCATAGAGCGTGTTGCGAAGGACGGGTGTGCGGCCAATCTGGGCGATGGCGCCTGCCAACTCGTCTGGGGTCATCTCTTCGCCGTGACTGGCACCCGCCGCACGCGAGATGTTTTCATTCATCAACGTACCGCCGAGATCGTTGCAGCCTGCCGAGAGCAGTCGCTGCGCGCCACCGATACCGAGCTTGACCCACGACGCCTGGATGTTGTCGATGAGTCCATCAAAGGCAATCCGTGCCACGGCGTGGATCAGCACTACCTCATCCCACGTCGGGCCCATCCGCGCTTTACCTCGAAGGAATATGGGTGCGCCCATGTGGACGAAAGGAAGCGGGACCATCTCGGTGAAACCGCCCGTTCTGGTTTGGATCATACGAATGACTTCGAAGTGATTGGCCCAATTGCGGGGTTGATCCATGTGACCGAACATGATCGTCGAGGTGGCCCTGATCCCTAGATTGTGGGCAGTTTCCATCACGAAGGCCCACTGCGAAGTTCGGATCTTGTCTGGACAAAGAGTCTTGCGAACGTCGTCGTCGAGGATCTCGGCCGCCGTCCCGGGAAGGGTGTTGAGACCGGACTCCTTGAGCTGCCACAAAAACGGTTCGATGCCCATGCCGATGGTCTCAGCGCCCTGCCACACCTCCAGGGGCGTGAAGCCATGGATGTGCATTCCAGGTATCTCGGCCTTGATTGCCTTGACAACATCGAGATAGAACTCGCCGGTGAAGCCAGGATGAATGCCGCCCTGCAGCGTTACCTCAGTGGCTCCTTTGTCCCATGCCTCCCGGCTTCGCCTGACGATTTCTTCGAGATCGAGCAGGTAGGGGTCTCCCCGCAGGTTGAGAGATTTGGGGCCTTTGGAGAAGGCGCAGAACCCACACTTGAAGTAACACTGGTTCGTGTAGTTGATGTTGCGATTGACGACGTATGTGACCTTGTCACCGTTTGTCCGCTTGCGTAGCTGATCGGCAACATGTGCAATGGCATCGACGTCGTCACCACGTGCCGTCAGCAACAGTTCCAGCTGATCAACGTCTGGTCGGTGACCGTCCAGCGACCGGTGGAGGATCGAACGGATTGCGGGCGCCGCTCCGTCGTACCCATCAGAGGCCGACCCGGTCAGCCATCGTGCGTCGGCCCACTCCATCGAGATGCGGTGATCGGGGACAGACGGTGCTTCGGATTTACCGGGCGCCCAGTCGTACCTCGGCCGCGCCACGCCGGAGCCGTCCGTCAAATGTAGGTACACCGCAGCCGCATCCGCATCGAGCTGGGAGACGACCGAGTCGTAGCTGAGGCCGATCGGGAACGCAGTTCGCTCGACGAGGTTTCCATCGAGTGCCGCCCTCAGCGCACCCAGACGTTCTGTGTCCCAATCTCTCAGGAGAAGGTCGGATGCGCCGCCGGCAACAGCTTCAACTGCTTCATCGACATCGTTGACATATACCGAGACGCCGGCATCGATACCCGGCATCGCACAGAGCCTTGCCGCGGCCGCGACACTCGACCGACCCGCGCGAAGAAACGCGGCCTCGCTCCTGGCAAGAGCATCGAGCACGGTTTCTGGCGCCGAATCGTCGTGGATGATTGTGATGCGCCAACCTGCAACGCCGTCGGTCGCCAACTCGAGAGCCGCTTTCGGATCCACGACGTATCCAGGGGCGATACCGGTGGGATCAGCGACAACAGCCAGGATTCCCCCGGCTAGAGCTTGCGCAACGAAGTCGGTGTTCGGGAGCTCAACGACCGTTGTGCCTTCACGCCTGCGGGTCGCGGCGCCCAGATCGCTTATGCGATCGGCGGGGCGGAGACGGAGAAAGGTGATCATGCTGGTATCGATATGAGAGCGTAGCCACTGTCATCCGAACTGCGACGAGCACGCTCGAGCATCGGCGGTGATAGCCACTCCCGGGTCAGGAACTCGGGGTAGGCGGGCAACCGGGCGACAAGCTCGAATCCCGAAGCCTCGGTCTTTTCACGAAGGCGATCGAGATGAGGCCAGGGTTGTTCGGGGTTGACCCAATCGATTGTGATGGGTGAGACGCCCCCCCAATCGTTGATGCCAGATTCGAGCAGGACCTCGTATTGTTCGGACAGGTTTGGCGGTACCTGCAGATTCATGTCAGGGCCGAGGATCCACCTGGCGACGGCGACTACGCGTCGAACGTAGTCGGGAGTGGGCTCAGGTTCACGGCGCATGCGAGTGTCAGCCTTTGCTCGAAAATTCTGAACGATGACTTCTTGAATATGACCGGCCTGAAGGTCTTTGAGGGCAAAGAGGCTGTCGACCAACTCTTCTGTCGTCTCTCCGATTCCGACGAGGACGCCGGTTGTAAAAGGCATTTTCTGTCGCCCGGCGGCCTCGATGGTTGCGACCCTCGCCAGTGGATCTTTGTCAGGACAGTTGTGATGTGGCATGCCGGGTTCCATGAGGCGGGGAGAAATGTTTTCGAGCATCATTCCTGCCGATACATTCGAGGATCGCAAGGAACTCAAAGCCTGATCGCTCATCAACCCCGGATTGGCATGCGGGAACAGCGATGTCTCGGCGACGACCAGCTCCGACATCCTTTGCACATACTCAATCGTCGAACCGCAGTTGTGACGTTCCAGGAACTCGCGAGCTTGTGGCCATCGATCCTCGGGTCGGTCTCCCAGGGTGAAGAGTGCTTCCGTACACCCGAATCGTTCACCCGCTCGCGCAATAGCCAGCACGTCTTCTGGTTCGAGATACTCCCCTCCTGCACCCGGAGGTTTGGCAAATGTGCAATACGAACACGTGTCCATACAGAGGGTGGTGAGCGGAATGAAAACTTTCCGCGAATAGGTGATTCTTCGCCCCGTCCGTTCGTCCCTGAGCCGCTGCGCCTCCTCGAACAGAGGACCCGGGTCGATAGCGCCCTTGGCGAATGCGACGGCCTTGTCGCGATCGGGAGCTCCGAGACTCATACGAATTGACAGGCCGGTGACGTCGACATCTTTGCACTGATCATGAGGGAAGCCACTGTAACCCCGCAACGGCGTAACTAGATTGCGATCCTGTCCCGGACGCCATCTCTGAAGGAGGCCGACATGAAGATCGCTGCCCACCTGCATCCCCAGCACGCCACCTATGACGAGATTCGAAAGGCCGTGGTGCGCGTCGAGGATATGGGGGTCGACGTGGTCTACAACTGGGATCACTTCTACCCGCTATACGGCGATGCCTCCGGTAAACACTTCGAGGCCTGGACGATGCTCGCCTCGTGGGCCGAGATCACCAGCGAGATCCAGATCGGATGTCTTGTAACGTGCAATTCGTACCGGAACGCCAACTTGCTCGCAGATATGGCTCGCACGGTGGACCATATCGCCGATGGTCGCCTGATCTTCGGCATCGGCTCAGGCTGGTTCGAAAAAGACTATGACGAATATGGATACGAATTCGGCACCGCCGGCGGTCGACTCGATCAGCTCGCCGAATCGTTACCGATCATCCGTGATCGTTTCGAGAAGCTGAATCCGCCACCGGTTGGCCCCATGCCGATCCTGATCGGAGGGGGCGGCGAACGCAAGACCCTCCGTTACACCGCGCAGTACGCGGACATATGGCATTTCTGGTGGAACCAGCGCGACCCCTCGATCTATCAACACAAGGACTCCGTACTCAAGGAGTGGTGTGAAAAGGAAGGGCGCGACTCAGAAGAGATCCTTCGCTCGGTCGGCGTTGATCGCGATAAGGACCCGATCACGCCGCGTCTCCTCGATGATCTACTTGCAGCCGGCGTAGGAGAAGTGACGCTCGGCTTCAACGGTCCCGACTACGACCTTTCCCCGCTCAAGAGCTGGATCGATTGGCGAGACTCCCTGTAGATCCTCCAAAGATCACTCGGCGATTCCCTCGATGCCCTCAGGGGGGTCGACGTGGTCTACAACTGGGATCACTTCTACCCGCTATACGGCGATGCCTCCGGTAAACAC
>JABDOU010000247.1 GCA_013043085.1 Acidimicrobiia bacterium | reverse complement strand
GCCCCGATGACAGCAACATGCATATCGGCATGCATCAGACGATCGCCAATTCGGCAACGGCCTTTGCGACTGCCTCGACGACGGCGTCGATGTGTGCATCCTCATACCGCTCATTGAGGGGAAACACGAGAACCTGAGCCAGGCCGTCGTAGGAGCCGGGATACCTGTCGCGATCGTAGGCGACGGCCTCGGGACGTGCCAGGGTGAATGGCCAGCCACTGGTTCCAAATGTCTTCTGGTCACGAATGACCTCGCAATCGAACGCGGGCTTTTGGATGTATCGCGGTCCGGCGGGGATGTCGAGTTCTTTCAGCGTTTGCGCCAGTGCGGACACGCCGCCGGCAATGACCGTTTCATCGACCTGTACGGCGATCCGCCAGTAGACGTGTTCTGTGTTCGGACGCTCGGTGGGCAATGTGAGCCCCAGTACGCCGTCGAGGCCGTCGACGAACCGGTGGGCGGCTCTTCGTCTGGCTTCGATGTTGGCGGCGAGCTTCTTCAGCTGGGCAACCAGAACTGCTCCTTGCAGTTCGGTCATGCGGTAGTTGAGCGCCAGAAAGTAGTGATCCGGGTTCGTATCCCCGTATCCCCATGCCTTGTCGACGAACAGGCGCATTCGCCTGGCGTATTGAGCGTTGTCGGTGATGACAATCCCACCCTCGCCTGCCGTCATGTGCTTGCCCTGTTGAAAGGAGAAGCATCCGATAGCGCCGATCGTCCCGACGTTGCGGCCGTGATCGCTGGCGCAGAAAGCCTGGGCACAGTCTTCGATGACGGGAATGCCCTCGCTGTCGGCCAGTTCCATGATTTCATTCATATCGACCGGATTTCCGAAGAGGTGCGTGACGATGATGGCCCGCGTGCGTTCAGAAATGTGAGGGGCGATGGTTTCTGCAGTTACGTTCAGTGTGATGGGATCGACGTCGGCAAAAACCGGAATCGCACCCTGAAACAAGATGGGGGTAATGCCCCCGATGTCGGTGATGGGCGTTGTGATGATCTCATCGCCGGGTTCGGGGTCGATTGCGGCAATGGCCAGATGGATGGCGGCCGATCCAGATGCACATGCGATGGCAGCGGCGCTGCCCATCGTTGCCGCAAAGTCCCGTTCAAGGTCTTTTACGAAATGTCCTTTGGTCGAGGTGAGAGTTCCTGATTCGATGACCTCGGTCAGGTTGGCCAACTCTTCCGATCCCAGCGTTCGCCCCGAAGCTGCCTGATCAGATGGCAACTGCATGTATCGATGTCTCCCGTTCGCGCCCTGCCGACAGCGCTCGCCTCATGCGAGCACATCTGCCGAACATGTTCCCAATCCCACGGCGACCGGTGCCGCCATTTCCGACCAGATCCGTGTTCAACCTGGTGCTTTCAGGTTACCGAGAGTCCCCCGAGCTCGCTTGCGGTCGAGCGGCCCATTTTCGAGAGTTTGGAAGTTGGGGCGGCAACTGCGATTTTCGTATACTGCCATGCAGCCGACGGCCCAATTCAGGAGCATTGTTTCCGGGTGACCGAGTATTTTCAGGACTACATAACTGTCTTCGCCTACTTAGCGTTCGGCGTCATTTTGGCGTTGCTCCTGCTGTCTCTCGCGTCCCTCATACGCCCGTCTCGTCCGACTCCCACCAAATCGATGTCGTACGAATCCGGCATTGACCCTGTCGGAGGAGGTTGGAGTCAAACTCACATTCGCTATTACGTGTTTGCACTGCTCTTTTTGATCTTCGACGTCGAGGCGGTGTTCATTTTCCCGTGGGCGATTCACCTCGAGGAGCTGTCGTGGTTCGGATTGTGGGAAATGCTGGTATTCATCGGGATTCTCGTTCTGGGACTCTTGTACGCGATCCGCAAGGGGGTCCTCAAATGGGAATAATCGACAAGTTCGGGGCGCCGAAACCGGTCACCTGGCTCCTCAACTGGTCTCGGAAATACTCGCTGTGGTTCTTTCAATTCGGCCTGGCCTGCTGTGCGATCGAAATGATGGCCGCCTCCGGGCCCCGATATGACTTCATGCGGTTCGGCATCATCCCGCTCCCTGCCTCGCCGAGGCAAGCCGATCTCATGGTCGTTGCGGGAACGGTGACCGACAAAATGGCTCCGGCCGTCAAGCGGCTCTATGATCAGATGCCCGATCCCAAATATGTCATTTCGATGGGATCGTGCTCGAATTGTGGCGGTCCATATTGGGACTCGTATTCGGTTACGAAAGGCGTCGACCAGATCATTCCGGTCGATGTCTACGTGCCGGGTTGTCCACCGCGTCCCGAGGCGTTGATGGAAGGCATCATCCTCCTTCAGGAAAAGATTCAGGGCGAGAACGTCAAAGAGAAGTGGACCGAGCGTGACCACGAACCAGTCTGACGAAGCGGCAGCAGAAGAGCCCGGGGCCGAAGATTCCGTGGGTGAAGAGGCCGGGGCCGAAGGTGCCGTGGCTGAAGCGGCAGATACAGAACCGGACGCCTCCACCAGCCGAACAGCTGAGATCGCGGAGCGGTTTGCGGCGCTGGTAGACGCCGAGTCGTGGACTGCAGATCACGGACTCGCCAAGATTCGCGTCTCGAACGACCAGTGGGTGGGGGCCGTTTCGGTGGCTCACCGCAACGGAATGCCGTTTGTCTCATTCTTGAGCGCGGTCGACTGGTCGCGGGATGTGGCGGTGGGAGATCCGCTCAGCGATGAAAACGTCGAAGAGCGATACGAGCTCATGATTCGATTGTCGTCACTCTCCAGCGACGATTCCATCACGCTCAGCACCGATCTCGACAAGATGTCTCCCGTCATCGATTCGTTGGTCCCGGTGCTGCCCGGTGCCAATTGGCACGAGCGTGAGGCACACGAGATGTTTGGTATCGAATTCCGGGGCCATCCCAATCCAAAGAAGCTCTATTTGCCTGATGCGTTCGAAGGCTTTCCCTTGAGAAAGTCGTTTCCGCTGCTGAGTCGCGAGGTCAAGCCGTGGCCCGGAATGGTCGACGTTGAGGCGATGCCCGAATCTGCCGGGCCTTCCACCGAGAATCCCGAAGCAACGGATGGGATCGATGACGAGGGGGCGACCGATGCAGACGCTTGATCCAGCAGCAATGGCTCATATCTCAGAAGTGTCCGTGTCGGTGGAGCTTCAGACCTCCGATATGACGCTGAATATCGGACCTCAGCATCCCTCCACCCACGGTGTGTTGCGCCTGGTTGCCAAGGTCGACGGCGAACGGGTTCGATCGGTTGAACCGGTGATCGGTTACATGCATCGCGGCTATGAGAAGCTGGCCGAGGTTCGTACCTATCCTCAGATCACGGCTCTCGTCAATCGCATCGACTGGGTTTCCGGATTCGCGAATGAGATCCCGTTCATCGTCGCGGCTGAGCGATTGATGGGTCTGGAAGTGCCCGAACGAGCGCAGTACATCCGCCTGATACTCACGGAGATGGCTCGCATCTCCTCCCACCTGATCTTCATGTCGTCTTATCCGCTCGAGATCGGAGCCGCAACCCCGCTCATGCATGCGTTGCGAGAGCGCGAGCGAGTACTCGATCTCCTGGAGTCGGTCACCGGTGGTCGGTTTCACCCCAACTTCAATCGGCTCGGCGGTGTCAAGCCTGCTGCTGGAGCGGGTGCCCAGACCAAGAAGGTCGTGCAGGACCTGCCGCAGGGTTTTTTGCAGGACACGAAAGCCGCCATGGTCAAGATGTTCGAAATCTGCGATGACCTGGAAGGTCTGGTCACGGGGAACGAGATTTTTCAAGCCCGCACCGTCGGCATCGGCGTCATGCCTGCCGACAGGGCAGCTGCGTTCGGTGTGAGCGGCCCCAACCTTCGGGCGTCCGGTCCCGATTTCGATCTCCGCAAGCACACGGACTATTTGCCGTACGACAAATTCGAGTTCGAGATTCCGATTGGTCGCAACGGCGACTGTTTTGACCGTTATCAGGTTCGGCTCGAAGAGATCCGGCAGAGCGCTTCGATCATCAATCAGGCAATTGATACGATTCCTTCCGGCCCGCTGCAGGCCAAAGTTCCGAAGATCATCAAGGTGCCGGCCGGTGAGATCTATGTCAGGGCCGAAAACCCCAAAGGAGAAATGGGCTATCACCTGATCTCTGACGGGGGTCGGGTGCCCTATCGGCTCAAGATCAGGTCGGCATCGTTTTCGAATCTCTCGGTGCTCCCATGGCTGCTCGAGGATCAACTCGTGCCCGACCTCATTGCCATATTGGGCAGTCTCGATTTCGTTCTCGGAGACGTTGATCGATGATTGTCGTGCTGGCTATCGGATTCTGGGCCGGTTTGGCGCTCAAAATCGGAATCATGGCGGCCATTGTTCCCGTAGTAGCCCTGCCGATCATCTTCGCCGAGCTCAAGCTGTCCGCCCACATGCAGCATCGGATCGGGCCGTACTTCGCAGGGGGAAGGTACGGGTGGGCCCAGCCATTGGCAGACGGTCTCAAGTTCTTCCAAAAAGAAGATCTGGTGCCGGATGCCGCGGACAAGATGGTCTACAAGCTTGCTCCCTACCTCGTTTTGGGGGCGGCGATGGCAGTCTTTGTCGTCATCCCGTTCGGCCCAGACCTGATCGGACGCGACCTTGATCTTGGCGTTTTCTATGCCCTCGCCATTTCGTCAATCTCCACCATCGGCGTCTTGATTGCCGGGTGGTCGTCAGGCAACAAGTATTCGCTGATTGGCGGGTTGCGAGCAGCCGCCCAGCTCATCGCATACGAGCTGCCCCTGTTTCTGGCCGTGGTTGGCGTCGTCATACAGGCCCAGACCATGTCGATGATCGGCATCATCGACGCCCAGGCCGAGTATCAGCTTTTCGGCCTCGAGATCGCAGGCAACGCGATCGCAATCCCGTATGTGTTCCCTCAGTTCATCGGGTTTGTCATTTTCTACATCGCGGCGCTGGCCGAACTCAGCCGCACCCCGTTTGATATGCCCATCGCCGAATCGGAGCTGGTCATGGGCTACCTGACCGAGTATTCCGGATTCCGGTTCGCCGTGTTCTTCATCGGTGAATACATCGGGATCTTCACGATGTCGGCCATCATGGCCACGCTGTGGCTCGGAGGCTACGACCCGCTGTTCTTTGATCTCAGCGGACTCAACGATATCGCCGCCAACGCCATCGGGGCTCTGGTGCTATTCGGCAAGGTGGCGATTCTCGTGTTCCTCATGATCTGGATGCGCTGGACATTCCCCCGATTCCGCGAGGATCAGCTTCAGGATCTTGCCTGGAGAATCCTCATTCCTCTCGGCCTCGCCAATATCGCAGTGACCGCATTCTTCAAGGTGGTGTTCTAATGACTACACGCAACATGATCCCGGGCCTGGCCAAGGGCATGTGGATCACCCTCAAGACCTTGTTCAAGCGGGTACCCACGGTCCAATACCCCCTCGAGAAAGAAATCCCGGTGCCACGGGCGCGGGGCGTCATTGCTCTCGACACCGAAGCCTGCACCGTCTGCATGCTGTGTTCACGTGAATGCCCCGACTGGTGCATCTATATAGAGGGTCACAAAGAAGAACAACCTCCGTCCAAGCCGGGAGGGCGTCCCCGCACCCGCGCCACTCTCGATCGATTCGACATCGATTACGCGCTCTGTATGTATTGCGGCATCTGCGTCGAGGTTTGTCCGTTCGATGCCCTCTTCTGGTCTCCGGAGTTCGAATATTCCGAATACGGCATTTCCGAGATGTTGCACGACAAGGACCGCCTGACCGACTGGCTCGCGACCGTTCCCGACCCTCCGGCCCTGGAGAGCTGATGGATTTCTCGCTCGCAGGTAACTGGGTCTTTCTTGTGCTCGCCGTCGTGATCACGGCGGCCGCCATGTACACCGTCAGCACCCGGAACGTGGTCCATGCCGCCCTCGCCCTCGTCACGACGATGGCCACGGCAGCGGCCATCGTGATCATGCTGGGAGGCGAATTTGTGGGATGGGTGATCGTGCTCGTATATATAGGCGCGGTCGTCGTGCTGTTCCTGTTCGGCATCATGATTACGCGAGCTCAAGTAGGCAAGGCAACCGCGCTCGACCACGAAGGCAACGTCCGGGTGATGGCAGCGGTCGTAGCCGGCCTGATGTTTGCTGCGATCACGTATGGGATTGTCGAGCTGTTTGGCGACGCCCAACTACCGGAGGAGGGCGTGGTTCGGACAGTTGATATCGCCGATTCAATGTTCGGCCGGTTCGTGATTCCCTTCGAAGCGGTCTCGTTCGTGTTGCTCGCCGCACTGATCGGTGGCATCGTGCTTGCCAGGCGGGACGAGGAACGATGACCATCGCCCAGTTCGCAATTCTCGGTGGTCTGTTGTTTTCCGTTGGCGTTTATGGCGTGCTCGTGAGGCGCAATGCGGTGCTCGTGCTGCTCTCCGTGGAGCTCATGATGACGGCCGTCAACATCAACCTCGTGGCGTTTGGCCGGTTCTACGACAATATCTCCGGTCAGATTTTCTCGTTGTTTGTCATTGCTGTCGCCGCCGCAGAAGTCGGCATCGGGCTGGCGATTGTGCTCTTGATCTTTCGTAATCGCTCGTCGGCTAACGTCGACGAATTGGATCTCTTGCGATGGTGAACCTGGCGACCCTTGCGCTCTCAGCCGGATCTCTGCTGGCAACGGCAGAAGAAGAAGGCCATGGCGTCGAGCTCAGCGACGGCGGATTGCTTGCGCAGTACGCATGGTTGATGGTGGTGCTGCCGTTCGTGGCTGCTCTCTTCATAACGCTCTACGGCAAACGCACCCCGCGCGGAGGCGCCTGGATTGCGGTGGGTACCGTCGGTTTTGTGCTCGTCTACGGCCTGGTGCTGCTGATCAGCCACTGGGCAACCCCGATCGCGCATACCGAGAACATCAATATCGCAACGATCGGCCAATTCGACATCGAATGGGGCGTCGTCGTCGACGGCCTATCCATCATGATGTTCTTCGTGGTCGGTGCGATCGCAACGGCATCGTTTACCTACGCCGTGTCCTACATGGAAGGCGACATACGCGAGACCGCATTCTGGGCCTCGTTCAGCCTGTTTGCAGGCGCCATGCTCGTACTCGTCTCGGCTGCCAACATCCTGCAGATGCTGGTCGGATGGGAGCTGGTCGGCCTGGCCTCCTACCTGCTCATCGGCCACTACTGGGAAGAGAAGGAGAACTCGTCGGCCGCGATGAAGGCGTTTCTCGTCAACAAGGTCGCCGACGTTGGTCTGATCATCGGCGTGTTGATCCCGGCACTCATCGTTGGTTCGTTTCGCTTTCACGACATTCTCGGCGCGGCAGTCGAAGGCAATCCCGGGCTCGTCAAGTACGGATTCGTCATCGGTTTGCTGCTCTTCATCGGGGCGATGGGTAAGTCGGCTCAGTTCCCCTTCCACGTCTGGCTGCCAGACGCGATGGCCGGTCCAACTCCGGTCTCGGCGCTGATGCACGCAGCCACCATGGTCACGGCCGGTGTGTACCTGCTGGGCCGCATGTTTCCGTTCTACAACTCGGTGGCCATCGACGTGCTCCCGATCGTCATGTGGATCGGCGGCATCACGATGCTGATTGCCGGTCTGCTGGCCATCGTGCAGGACGACATCAAGCGTGTCCTGGCCTACTCGACGGTCTCCCAGCTGGGATACATGGTCGCCGCCATGGGAGCGGGGGCCTACACGGCCGGGCTGTTTCACCTCTTCACCCATGCCTTCTTCAAGTCGTTGTTGTTTCTCGGGGCGGGTTCGGTGATCCACGCCGTCCACTCGAACAACATGTCCGACATGGGCGGGCTGCGCAAATACATGCCAACGACATTCTGGACCTTCGGCATCGGCAGCCTCGCGCTGGCGGGATTCCCTCTGCTCGCCGGATTCTTCTCGAAGGATGAGGTGCTGGCCTCTCTCAACTACGCCTCGAGTCACGGAACACCGAGCGCGACGTTTGTCATGTGGATTGGCATCGTGACCGCCTTCATCACGGCCTTCTATATGGCCCGGGCCGTATTCCTCACGTTCTTTGGTGAGTACAAGGGCGATCCGGCCCATGAGCCGCACGAGTCGCCACGCTTGATGACCGTTCCGCTCCAGGCTCTGGCGGTCGGTGCCATCGTTGCGGGTTACTTCAACGTTCCAGGCATCTTCACGCCGTTTACAGACTGGCTGTCAGGCCGGGAGTTCGCCCCCGGCGATCATCACGCCGAGAGCTTCGATATCTTTGTTCTGGTGCTCGGCTCTCTGGCGGGGCTGATCGGCATCGCCATCGGCTACTCGTTCTTCTTTGCAGACGGTGAAAGCCAGGAAGCCCGGGATCGGCGTTTCCGGCTTCCAGGACCGATCCACACTCTGCTGGTCAACAAGTATTACATCGACGATTTCTACATGCTGATCGTCAATTTCATCAAGCGTCCGCTCGCCAATGCTGCCAACTGGCTCAATGGCCTGATCGACGCCGCCGTATCCGGAACCGGGATTCTCATGTCGGTGCTCGGCAAGTTTGTGTACGAAGGTCTCGACCAGCGCGGCATCGACGCATCTATCAATGCAATCGGCGGGGGAACCGGCGAAGCCGGTGGTGCTCTTCGCTATATCCAGACCGGCAAGGTTCAGCAGTACGCCGCGGTGTTGTTCATCGGGGTGTTGTTGCTGGCTGTGGGCTTTTTCATCGTTACGAGCAGGTAGGAAGGAACAGATATGGAATGGTTCGATAGCGGCTGGGGCCTGACCCTCATTGTCTTTATCCCCACCGTGGCGGCCGCCATTCTGTTGGCCATACCCCGGAGCGAAGAAGGTGCAGCCAAGATGATCGCCCTGGTGGCGTCGCTGATCTCCTTCTTCCTGAGTGTTGTTGCGATCTTCCAGTTCGATTTCGGCCGCGCCGACCAGATGCAACTCGGCACCAAGCTGGAATGGATTACCTCTATCAATGCCAATTACGCCATAGGTATCGACGGCATCAGCCTGCCGTTGATGGTCCTCTCTACGTTCGTGGTGGTCCTGGCGATCATCTATTCGTGGGATCATTGGCCCGAGCCGCACAACCCCAAAGCGTTTCTGATCTTGATCCTGTTTCTGGCGACCGGGATGGCCGGTACCTTCGTCGCCCGGGATCTCGTTCTGTTCTTCATTTTCTTCGAGCTCGTGCTGCTCCCGATGTACTTCATGATCGGAGTGTGGGGAGACAAGCAGCAGGTCACGCTTCCCATCGTCAATCGGGTGGTTGAGATGCGGTTGTACGCATCGATCAAGTTCTTCTTGTTCACTCTTTTCGGATCGGCGTTCATGCTGCTGGGCTTCCTCGCCCTGTACTTCAAGAGCGGCGACAGCCAGCTCGGGATTCGAACGTTCGACATCGAAGTGTTGAGTGATATTGCCACCCGGGTGGACCCCGGATTCCTGGGATCTGCTGCTCCGTGGATCTTTGCGGCTCTCTTTCTCGGATTCGCGGTCAAGGTCCCGATGTGGCCGTTACATACCTGGCTGCCAGACGCTCATACTGCAGCTCCTACGGTCGGCTCGGTATTGCTGGCCGCCATTCTGCTGAAACTCGGTACGTATGGATTTGTGCGGATCAGCCTGCCGATTCTTCCGGAACAGTCGATGAACTGGGCGCCGATCATCGCCGTCCTGGCCGTGATTTCCATCATTTACGGCTCGCTTGCGTGTCTCGCCCAAACCGATATGAAACGCCTCATTGCCTTCTCGTCCGTCGGCCACATGGGGTTCGTGATGCTCGGGATCTCGACCATGACGACCATTGGTATCAACGCGGCGGTCATCGGCATGGTCGCACACGGAATCATCACGGGGCTGTTGTTCTTCGTTGCAGGCTCGATGTCACATCGATACCACACGCGCGAGATGTCACGCCTCGGCGGCAACCTCAAGCTGATGCCCGTAATGGGCGGGATTCTCGGCTTCACGGCCATGGCGTCGCTCGGCTTGCCAGGTCTGGCCGGATTCTGGGGAGAATTCATGGCGCTGGTTGGCGCGTTCAATCCGCTGGACGGGCTCGATCTGACCCTGTTCCGTACGGCAATGGTTATTGGTGCCATCGGAACCGTGCTTACGGCCGGATATCTGCTGTGGATGTTGCAGAAGGTCAACCTCGGAGAGCCAAAGGCAGAGTGGGCCAGCGTCGAGCTTCACGACGTGGAGCGAACAGAACTGCTCGCCTGGGTGCCTCTGTTGGTGGCGATCGTGGCGCTGGGGGTCTATCCGAAGATCGTTCTCGGTGCCACCGACCCCGCCGTTGCCAACATCGTCGAAAACATCACCCGTGCTGTCGGGAGCTAGATGATCGATTACCACGCCCTCGCGCCCGATCTCATCATGGCTGGAACGGTCCTGGTGGTGTTGGTCGTCGACATCTTCACCCGCCACGAACGGAAGTATCTGACGGCGCTGACGGCGATGGCGGGGATCGTGGTTGCTTCGTTTCCTCTGGTGACGCTTGGATTTTCCGAAGTGGGCGCCCGCACCATGCTCGATGGCTCCTACGTGGTAGACGAGTTCGCCATCGCGCTCAAGGCGTTCTTTCTATTCGTCGCTTTCGTGACCGTTCTTCTGTCGTTCAGTTATATCGAGGGCGATCGCTATTACCAGGGCGAGTTCTACTTCTTGCTGTTGTCTTCGATTCTCGGAGCCATGTTGATGGCTTCTGCCCGCGACATGGTCACGATGTTCGTTGCGCTCGAACTCGTATCTGGCCCCGCCTTCCTCATGGCAGGCTGGAGAAAGGGAGACGCCAGGTCGTCGGAGGCTGCTCTCAAGATGTTCATCATCGGGGTGCTTTCGGCTGCAGTGTTCCTGTTTGGCATGTCACTCATTTACGGCGCAACGAGCTCGGTGTTGTTCGCCGATATCGCGGCCGTGTTGAGCGCGGCAGACGCTGCCATCCGCCCCGCCATCATCCTCGGCGTTCTGTTCATCCTCGTCGGCTTCGGATTCAAGGTGTCCGCGGTGCCGTTCCACTTCTGGGCGCCCGATACCTACGAAGGGGCACCAACGCCAGTCACGGCATATCTATCTGTTGGCTCCAAGGCCGCGGGATTCATCGGCCTGTTGACGATGCTGTACCAGGCGTTCCGGCCTGTGGCAGACATATGGGGTCCGGCCATCTGGATCATTGCCATCGCGTCGATGACGCTTGGCAATCTCGTGGCGCTTCGCCAGGAGAACATCGTTCGCCTGCTGGCGTATTCGTCGATTTCCCATGCGGGGTTCATGCTCGTTCCCTTCGCCATGGCGTTTGTCTATGACGATGCCGGCCTCGATCAGGCGTTTTCGGCAACGATCACCTACCTCATCATTTACGGGATCATGAACCTCGGGGCGTTTGGGCTCGTAATCGCCGCCAGCCGCCGCGTGGGGTCGGGCAACGTCTCGGATTGGAACGGTCTCGGCCAGTACTCGCCCGATCTGGCGATCTTGCTCACCATCTTCATGTTCTCGTTGGCGGGGGTTCCACCCTTCGCCGGTTGGTTCGCCAAGTTCGAGATGTTCCGATCCGTCGCCAATGCATTCTCTGGCTCGGATGGCGCGGTTTGGGCCGCAGTGCTGGCAGGTGCTGCCGCCATCAACGCTGTGATTGCCTTCTTCTATTACGCAAGGCTGGTGGTTGCGGCATGGTTCTTGCCCGTCAAGGAAGGATTTGTGCCGCGCACGGTCTCGGTTGCTCCTTCGCTGGCGTTCGCCCTCAGCATCTCGGCAGTTGCTGTCATGGTGATTGGAGTGTTGCCATGGCTCGTCTCCGAGGTTTCGCAGTTCTCCACACTCGTAGCCGGTGGATGAGTCCGTCGTAGCTGACGTCATCGCTCGCTCGGGCCCCATACCGTTCGAGGAATTCCAGCATCAAGCCCTCTATGGTCCCGGCGGATTTTTCGCAGACGGCGCTGTGAAATCGACAGCAGCAGGCGATTTTCTCACGAGTCCCGAAGTCAGCCCCTGGTTTGGCCGGGCGATTACCTACTGGGCCAAGGACGTCCTGGCCGAGGTGGAAGGTCCGGCCCGGATCGTGGACGTAGGTGCCGGCTCGGGATCCCTGCTGGCGAGCATGGCTCCGCTGGTTCCGGAGACTCTCACCTTGACCGCAGTCGAGGTGTCACCGCCGGCAGTTGACCGGCTCCGTGATCTCGGCTTCGAGGTGTTTTCGTCTCTTGAGGAGGTTCCCTCAGACCTTCCCGAGGTGGTGGTTGCCAACGAACTCGTCGACAACCTTGTCGTCGCGATCGTTGTACGCACCACGGACGGCTGGGAAGAACGCTGGGTTGCCAACCACAACGGCACCCTCACGTTTGTGCCGCATCCGTGTCGTCCCGAGGTTGCTGCGTGGGCGAACAGTTTCGGGGGAGATGTACCGGTCGGTGGATTGGTTGAAGTGCAACTCGCCGCATTCCGGTGGTTGACCGACGTGCTGGCCAGGCCTCGTCTGCGAGCCGCTCTCGTCATCGACTACGGAGAAACTGCCGAGGGATTGTTGCCCAGGCGTACGATGGGGACGCTACGCACGTATCGGGCTCATCACCTTGGTCCCGATCCACTGACGGCACCGGGGGAGACAGATATCACGGTCGATGTGA
>JABDOU010000232.1 GCA_013043085.1 Acidimicrobiia bacterium | reverse complement strand
ACCGTTGACGGCGTGTGTGTGTCTGTTCTTCTCGGACGGTCAAAGTTGCCTGAATCGAATCTGGACCGGTCTGACATGGGTTGAGAATGGATACGTGGTGCGTCGGTAGTCTCACGGGATGACTGATGAGCGGCCGCAGATTCGACCTCGACTTCTCGAGATCGATCGGTACCGGCCGGGGACTCCTGCTGAGGTCATCGCTGCTCAGTACGGGTTGAATGAGGTCATCAAGCTGGCGTCAAACGAAAACCCGGATGGTCCCTTCCCGGGCGTTGTCGAGGCGGTTGCCGGAGCAGTCGAACGGTCTAACCGTTACCCCGATAACAGCGCAGCTCCTCTCAAAGAGGAGCTGGCGAAGCGGCACGGCGTCCTGCCGGAGAACATCTTTCCTGGAGCGGGCAGCTCGGCTGTTTTGCAATGTATCGCCCTGGCGATGGGTGGTGCGGGCACGTCGGCGGTGTATCCATGGCCCTCGTTTGTCCTGTATGAGATTCTTTCGAAAATCGCCGGAACGGAAGGCGTCCGGGTGCAGCTCGACAGCGACCATCGGGTCGATCTCGACGTGATGGTTGGCGCGATGAGGCACGACACGAACCTGGTGTATGTGTGCAATCCGAACAACCCGACCGGCACCTATCGATCGCGTGATGATATGTTGGCTTTGGTCGATGCGGTTGCACCGTCTGTTCTGGTTGTCGTTGACGAGGCATACGCCGAGTACGCCATTGCTCCTGATTTTGGGTCGTTGGCGAATGTAGCGGTCCACCGCCCGAACGTGCTGGTGCTGCGCACGTTCTCCAAGATCTATGGCCTCGCCGCCCTTCGCATCGGCTACGCGATCGGCCATCCCGAAACCCTGGCTGACGTCAGCAGAGCGCAAACGCCCTTCACGGTCACGACCGCTGCCCAGGCTGGCGCCCTGGCTTCTCTTCCACATGATCTGGCGGGCAGGCGTGAGACGAATCGGACGGGTGTGGACTTGATCGAGCATTCGCTGAGTCGCCTGGGCGTGACGTTCGCCCCCTCCCAGGCGAATTTTGTCTGGTTCGACTCGGGAATCGAGGGCGAGGAGATGTATCGACTGCTTGCACGTCGTGGCGTCGTGGTCAGAAACTATGGGATCGGATCATGGATTCGGGTGACGATTGGTTCCGCGGCCGAGAACCAGGCCTTCATCGTCGCACTCGAAGGCGTGCTCGGATCGTAACGTTGCTAGTTGATGCGGGATTCGTACCCGGACCATTCTTTCTCGCGAAGCACGTACTTCTGGATTTTGCCGGTGGAGGTCTTGGGTAGTTGGTCGAGGATTTCGACGGTGTCCGGCGCCTTGTAGTGGGCTAGCCGGGATCGCACATGCTCGATGAGCTCTCTTTCCGTGGCCTCAGCCCCGTCTTTGAGGACAATGAAGGCTTTTGGCCGCTCCCCCCACTTCTCGTGTGGCACGGCCACGATTGCGGCTTCCAACACCGACTCATGAGAAGCGAGTGCCTGTTCTACTTCGATAGTCGAGATGTTCTCGCCGCCGGAGATGATGATGTCTTTGGAACGATCGCGAAGTTCGATATAGCCGTCTTCGTGCCACACCCCCACATCACCCGAATGGAAGTATCCACCCGCAAACGCTCGTTCGGTTGCTTCGGGGTCGTCGTAATAGCCAAGCATCACGTTGTTGCCCCGCATGACCACCTCGCCCATGTGTTCCCCGTTCCTGATGACGTTCTGCATCGACTCATCGACCACCCGGATCGGGTCGACGCCGATGAACGGCACTCCCTGCCTCGACATCTTGCGGCTGCGCTCCACGGGTGGCAGATCACTCCATTCGGGTTGCCACTCGCACACCGTGTGCGGTCCATACGTCTCGGTCAGTCCGTACATGTGAACGATCCGTGCGCCGAGATCCTCGAGTTGCGCGATCAGGGTTGGGCTGGGGGGAGCGCCTGCGGTGGTTATGACGAGGGATCCGTTGATCGGGGCGGCATCAGCATGGTTGGCCATTCCGATGAGAACGGTAGGTGCCGCATTCAGGTGGGTCACGCCATGTTCGCGAATCAGCCTC
>JABDOU010000173.1 GCA_013043085.1 Acidimicrobiia bacterium | reverse complement strand
CCAGGGCGATCAGGCCGGCGTGGTAGCGGAGCGGTGAGTCGTTCACTCCAAATGCCAACGCTTCGTCTGAGACGCTCCTTGCTTCTTCGAATTGTCCAGCTCGATAGAGCGTCCATGCCAGAGTCTCGTATCCGTGCAGGTCTGGACGCCGCTCGAAGTCTTCCATCGCGAGGCGGAGGGCTTCGTCGGGGTTGCGGTCGTGGTCAGCGTAGAACATGGCCAGCTCGCGAGCCGTCATGCGAATATCCGACGCTTTCATTTGTTCGATGGCATGGGAAAAGTATGTCTCGGCGATGTCCGGACGGTCCGTTGCCACGTAGAGGTCGCCGATGCTGATGAGCTCACCCGGGCCGGGGTTGGCGAGAGATGTCAAGATCCCGAGAGCCTGGTCATATTCACCACGGGCCTCAGCTACCGACGCAAGACCGGCGATGGAGTCGGTCGACTCGGGAAACAGGCTTAGGGCAGCCTCGAAGCGCCGTTCCGCCTCGTCGACGTTTCCCTGTTCGAGGTGGAGATGGGCGAGCCGTTCCTGATACCAGGCGGCGGGTTCTCCGACAACTCGTGCTTCAAGCGAACCTGCGGCGGCCTGCTCGAGAAGACGGACGGCTTCGGCGGGTTGTCCTTTGACCTCCGAGAGCAGGGCGAGACCGGGGAGCACCGCCTCGGCGCCAAAGTCGGCCAGAGCCTGATCGTAGGCGACGCCGGCGCCCTCGTAGTCACCCAATGCCGATTTCACATCTCCGATAACGCTCAGCGTCGGTCCGGAGGGTTCGGCATCGTAAGCAGCTTCGGCGAGCGTCAGTGACTCGGGAAAGCGGTGCTGTGCATGTCGCACGGCACTGAGGCCCAGGAGTGCGCCCGGATGATCAGCACGCAGTGCTAGTGCTTCGTTGAATGTTCGCTCGGCGTCGTCGAGGAGGGACTGATCGCCAGTTTCGCGTGATCTGGTGAGGTAGAGCCTTCCGAGGGTCGAGAGCGTCGATGTGTCGTGGTGGTCGTCGAGCCGCCGCTCGAAGAACTCGATGGAGTCCGCCGTACCCAGCCGGTCTACACCGTTCAGGTAGTCGGGGGCGGGGTAGCCGGCAGGCTCGTTTGAGCCCGCCAGCACCCCGGAAAGGCCGACACTGGCGGCGACGATCAGAACCGCCATGGTCATTATCGGTCGTCGCATCAGTGTCTCCTTCGTTTCTTTCGTCGCTAGTTGGTCGGGTGGGCAGATGCCAGGTATGGGAAGACGTTCGAGAACGCCTTGTCATTGGCATTGACCCCATCACCCGCTGTGAATGCACCGTTCGTCAGCACATTCAGCTCTGCATCGATCACGTCGTCGGCCAACTGGCGGCCATTCAGAAAGCCTTCGCTATTGCCAATGGTGAACGTGTTCACGTCTGGCAAGAGGACATCAGCGAGGGCCTCGGCATAGGCGGCATCGCCGGAGAGGGCGGTTACGGATGCCACTACCTCGTCGCGGAATGCGCTCTGGTCGTTCGATGGGATACCAGCGTTGAACGCATTCTTCGTCCCTGTCGGAATCAAGACGGTGTTGATGGCTGGACGGCCCATGCGATCGATCTGCGTGCCGCCGACCTCGATCCGAGCCCAAACTCCGATGGCGTCGCCGCTCGTGCCGAGCGCCGAATTCGGGACCTCGAGCACGATAGCGCTTACGTTCAAACCAGCGAAGAAGTCATCTCCGGTGAAAGCGAGTTCGTTTTGGAAGCCCGCAAGGTCGAAGAAGAACGGATCGTCGTACAAGCCTGCAGTGAGCGTGCCGCCACCATCGACGTTGATGATCTCGCCCGTTTGGCCACGAGCGCTCAAGCGAGGCTTGTCACCTTTGGTCTTGAGCTTCAGTTCCTGAGTACCGTTTTCGGTTTTCTTGAACGTGATCTCATACGTCGTGTCCTGTACTGCGTCACCGTCGGTATCTACGAGAAACTCGTACCGGGCGTCACGATTGAACGTTGTGTCGCTCATCACGCCCGCTGCCGGGTTTACCGTCATGATGAGGACAGTGCTATCGGCGGCACCGGGGGACTCGAAAACGTAGACATCGTTGATGTCCGTGCTTCCGTCCTGGGCAACGAGTGGGCTGTCGAGATGGTCGGCGGCTCCGCCAATTGATGGAGGCGCAACGAGCGCCGTCACCAATACCAGCAATGCTGCTGCGATGCCGATCGTGAGTCGTGTTCTGGTCAAGGTCATGATCACTCCTTTGTTTGTGTCAACCCTTCCGGCCGTGGTTCGGAGTGCACGCGCGAACGGATGGGTACCAAAGAAAAGAATGTCAAAGAGAAGAAGACCAGGCTGCCGCCGGGTGTCCTGGAGGGTCAGGGTCAGTGGTGTTTTCGGTGACCGATCTACCCCGTGCTCGTGTATGTTCGGTGGGTGAGTGCAGGCCTTCCGAGCCTGCCACTATCACCCACTGCCGGAAAGGAGTGGATCATGACCGATCTCAAAGAGCTGTCGCGGAATCTGATTGAGGATGCCGCCGGAGGTGAAGACGTCGACGTTCTCATCGATAGGTACTTCGCCGAAGATTTCGTCGAGCACGAGCCTGTTCCTGGCATGGACAACACCCGGGAAACACCTCGCCAAATGTTCAACATGCTTCGTTCTGCATTTCCTGATCTGCGCTTTCGAGTGCAAGACGTTCTGCAGGATGGCGACAAGGTTGTCGCCCGCTACTCCATGGCGGGAACGCACAAAGCGGACTTCCTGGGCGTGCCGGCCAGCGGAAACGAAATCGACGTCAATGTCATCGACATCTTGCAATTTCGGGACGACAAGTGCATCGCCCACTGGGGTGTCACCGACACGCTCACGATGATGACGCAGATGGGAGCAATTGACGCTCCGGGGTAGATCGTCCCACCGAACTGCCTGTCGTCCGGTGCTGATCGTTACGAATTTGCTGACTGCGTTGTACAGGAAGGGGAGCGACTCGTCCATGCGATGATCGATTGATGAGTGGTTGTCGTCGAACTCCTCGTGGCAATGCTCAGCGCCTGTGCTGTCATTATTTGGGCATCGGCAGCCGCCGCAGTGGACCGACTAGGTTGGATCGCACCACGGTTCCAAGGTCTTCAGAGTTAGGAACGACGGATGAACGATGAATCACCGATGACCTGTCCGAACTGTACGTC
>JABDOU010000168.1 GCA_013043085.1 Acidimicrobiia bacterium | reverse complement strand
GTCGTCAACCACGGCTGCACGCTCCTCCCAGTCGACCGCTGTCACCAGCTCGACGCCATCAACCACCACCGAACCAAGCATCGATCGTGGGGATGTGTCCGTCGACTTTCCGATCGCATCGATTGCCATAGCCGGTGTTCCCTACGTTGTCGCCGTGGCAGCAGATCCGGAACCGCGAGCACAGGGCTTGATGGGTGTCGCCGACCTCGGCGATCTGGACGGCATGCTGTTCGAGTTTTCCGAGGAGTCTGAGCTCTCCTTTTGGATGAAGGACACGCTGATAGATCTCGATATCGCCTTTTTTGACGAAGAGGCATCACTGGTGTCCGTTCAGACCATGACACCTTGCACGTCTGATCCTTGTCCTATTTACCGATCGGGGGGTCCTGCCAGGTACGCGGTCGAGGTTCCTGCCGGGTTGTTTGGCACCCTGCCGTCGGACGCGTCGTTGACGGTGGAGCGCTGACAACATCCTCTGGCCACATCTGAGGCAGGGCGGGTACACTGCGGCCGCACATTCCTGCTCCCGGATAGACCGGGGGCCTTTCTACCGGGATCTCACATCGGACGATGTTGAGATGACGCGGTGACTGTCCAGAGGAGGTAAACGATGCGCAGCTATGAGCTGATGATCATCCACCGGCCCGAGTTGGCCGAGGCGGATGTTCGCACAGCGGTTGGTCAAGCCGAACAGGCTTTGAAGGCCAATGGGGCCGAGATCACCAACACCGAATTCTGGGGCAAACGGCGTTTTGCCTACGAAATCGACCATCTCAACGAGGGCTATTACTCGGTTCTCGCGTTCAACGCCGAAGGTGGCGCCTCCGACCAGGTTGAACGAGCATTGTCTATCAGCGATGCTGTTGTACGCCACAAGGTCATTCGGATGGACAACAGAAAACGTGTCCCATCGGCGTGACACAATGGGAAGCGCTTCCCCAATCACGAAGGAGTAAGAGATGAGTTCAAATACAGTGACACTGATCGGCAATCTGGTGGACGACCCCGAGTTGCGGTTTACTCCGTCGGGCGTGGCGCTGGCCAAGATCAGAATCGCCGTCAATCGCAGGTGGCAACAGAACAACGAATGGCAGGAAGAAACCAGCTTCTTCGGAGGAACCCTGTGGCGAGAAGCAGCGGAAAATGCTGCAGAGAGCCTGCAAAAAGGGATGCGAATCATCATGACCGGCAGCCTCGAGCAACGAACCTGGGAAACCCAGGACGGCGAGAAGCGTTCCGTCGTGGAGATCCGAATCGACGAGGTCGGTCCGTCGTTGCGGTGGGCGACAGCCGCGGTCACCAAGACACCACGACAGGGGAGCGGCGACTTTTCTGGCGACAAGCCGGTAGCAGCTGCGCCCGTTGCGCGCGAGGAGTGGGGTCCAGACGAGGCCCCCTTCTAAACCGCCACACAGTTCACGTAGGAGAAAGTAATGGGAAAGAAACGTCCACAGGCAAGCAGCAAGCGTCGGAAGGACTTCGGTCCGCCGAAGAAAAAGGGTCCGTGCCCGATATGTAACACCGGTATCGATTACAAGGACACGGCGACCGTTCGCAAGTACGTGTCGGATCGCGGCAAGATCCGGAGCAGGCGTGTGAGTGGCCTTTGTGGAGCTTGTCAGCGTGAGGTAGCTCGCGCAGTCAAGAACGCCCGTGAGCTGGCGTTGATCCCGTACATCGCCCCGGGTGGGAAGCCCACCGGAAGGGGCGGAGGGCGTAATCGATGAAGATCATCCTCATGGACGCCGTAGCCGATCTCGGCAAGAAGGGCGATGTTGTCGATGTTGCCGATGGTTATGCCCGCAACTATCTGTTGCCGAAATCCCTCGCGGTAAAGGCTTCGCGCGGATCGCTCAGGCAGGCGGAGGCTGTGCGGGTGGCACGCGAAGATGCCGAACGCAAAGCTCGGGAAGAACTCGACCGTCTCAAAGGAATGCTGGTAGGCACGAGAGTGGTAATTGCGGCGCGAGCGGGCGATGAAGGCAAGTTGTTCGGCTCAATCGGAAACGGTGACATCTCCGAAGCGATCAAGCGCTTTATCGGCGTCGAGATAGATCGCAAGAAGATCGAAATCAACGAGCCGATTCGCTCGATCGGACTCCATGAGGTCACGGTGCACCTCCATCAGGACGTCTCCTTTCCGGTGAGTCTGGACGTCATTCCGGCCTAGAAAACCCTTGAGCGTGCGGTTCAGATCGCAGCCAGGATTCTTTTCGCGGCAATGGCCCGGTCGACTTGTCGCTTGAGTAGGTTCTGGTGGCCGGCACCGGCCGGATGACAGCGACATTTCCGTGATACCAACTTCCTCGCGTATCTCATGACGAAGCGCCAGCCGATTCGAGATACTGCCCGAATCAGGAAATTTCGATCAGACATTTCGGACCAGAACAAATCCGTGTCACAACGTCCGGGTACGTTTTGGGCGCGACGCAGCGGGACCACGATGCAACAACTGCAACAGACTGCCGGGGGGCGGAACCACTATCGGGTGAATAACGCCCTTGACGAGTTTGGCCCAGGCCGGCGTGGATAGGGACATGGATCGGGCCATGCGCCGGGTCCCGCCTTCCAACCTCGAGGCAGAGGAGTCTGTGC
>JABDOU010000118.1 GCA_013043085.1 Acidimicrobiia bacterium | reverse complement strand
TCGTGAGCTGCAAGAGGTAGGGCCGGTTGTTGACGAACAAGAACATCACGAGGAAGATCGGCATCAGCAGCAGGATTCCTGCCGAGAACCGTCCTTCTGCGGAAAGAGCTCTCACCTCACGGCGTAGCCTCGTGCGCTGCAGCATGGTATCGCTCACAATATCGAGGACCTCTGCCAGGTTTCCGCCGACTTCTCGCTGAATCTCGGTTGAGATGACAACCCATTGAAAGTCACTCGAGTTCATACGTTCGCTGATTCCCTTGAGCGCGGTACCGACGGTTCGTCCGAGTCTGACTTCGGCCACGGCACGGTTGTATTCACGCGCTGTTGGCTGGGCCGCTTCGGAGGCAACCGCTTCCATTGCCTGCAAGAACGACTGTCCCGAACGCAAGGAGGTTGCGAGCAGACCAAGAACACCAGGGAGCTGATCTTCGAATTTCTTGCGATCGCGACTGGCTATACCGTTGACGAACATGTATATGAATCCAACGAGCACGACGGTCGCCAGGACCGCGACGACCAGCGAACCGGTATAGAGCCCGACCGCCATGGCGACGATTGCGGCGAACGTGAGTGCAAAAGCCACGGCCTCGCCCGGCAACCAGGGAAGGTTGGCCGACTCGAGCAGGTTGGCGATCGGCTGCATGAGGCCACGTTCGGTAGCAAATCCTTCGGCTCGATTGGACAGCTGACTGAATCCAGGCAGGCGGCTCAAAATTGTGCCCCCGCCTTTCTCCTCGACCTCTTCAATCCTGCCGCGTGACGCGTAGCTTTCGAGACGCCTGCTGAGGGCTGCCTGTGAGTTTCGATACGACTCGACGAATACCCATCCGATCATGCCGGCAGCGAGCGCGGCCGACACGATCGCTCCGATCTCGAACCACTGCCGCAATTCAGGATTCGCGACCAGCGGTGCTGTAAGGCGAGGTTCGAAGGTCGTGAAAGATTCGACGAGCGTCTGCTCATCGACGTTTGGCACAAGGGCGCTGACCTGAGCGGAGGCTCCTTCGTATGCGACGTCAAAGCTCAGCTCATTCGCCAACCTGACGGTTGACTCGAATGTGACGACGACTCGATTGACCTGCGGCCTATTCGCGTTTCTCATGGCGGCCTCGACGAGTAACCGGTTGTCGCCGGAAATAACCCGGTCACCGATTTGATTCAGGATTCCCGCTTCCGGCTCACCTCCGGAAAGCGCGATGACCGTGACATCCATGTGGTCGATCGCAGCGAGCGCTTCCTCTTTGCTAACGAGGCTGTTGGTGTCGACGCCCGACGTGATGACGAACACCTGAGGTGTGAGGTCATCGCCAAAGAGCTTCGGCAGGCCGTTGAGAGCATCAAAGAGGCGGGTCTCCTCGGATGCGTAAATGCTGTTCGCCTCGATATTCAAGAGGGTTTGGCTTTGAGTCGAGATCTGTGAACCTGGATCCGCATCGATGGGAATGAGACGGATACGGTCGGCCGGATCCTTTCTCTCAATCAACGTGCCGGCGAGCGCCTGGGCGAGCGCCACCCGTTCAGGGTTGGCATCGACCAGGATTGCCAGGGGATAGTCGGCCGGGATTGGCTGCACGCTCTCCAGCTCGAACTCGACCGGAACACCGTTTTCTGAAACGGACAGATTCTCCTCTGCAAGCGAGGCCGAACCGATATCAATCGCCAGGCGTACCGTGGGATGTTCGGTGATGTTGGCCTGGACGATGTCGACCGATGTACCAGATGTCTGGGCGCTCGCAGCCGGAGCGCCCGCCAGGAGCGCCATAGCCAGGAGCAGCGAGAAGATCCGACGAATCATCAGTACTCGTCGAGCCCGCCGGCAAACGGCTCAGGGGCGAAGAGCTCAGGGGATACGGGGTATCCGGCTTCTGCCAGGTCTTGCGCAAAGGTCGGACGTACGCCGGTTGCCTTGAGACGTCCCAGATACTTGCCGTCCTCATCGACTCCCATGCCGTAATCGAACTTGAAGAGGTCCTGCGTGGTGATGACCTCACCCTCCATGCCAAGCACCTCGGTGATATGGGTGATACGGCGAGTTCCGTCCCTCAGGCGCATGAGGTGAACAATGAGATCGACTGCAGAGGAAACCTGCTCGCGGATGGCTCGCATCGGCATGTCGATGCCCGACATGAGAACCATCGTCTCGATTCGGGAAAGCGTGTCGCGAGGGGCATTGGAGTGAACCGTGGTCAACGAACCATCGTGACCGGTGTTCATGGCCTGCAACATGTCGAGCGATTCCCCGCCACGAACCTCACCTACGACGATACGGTCGGGTCGCATACGCAATGAGTTCTTCACGAGATCGCGAATCATGACCGCGCCTTTGCCTTCGAGATTGGGGGGTCGCGACTCCAGGCTGAGCACATGATCCTGGTGCAGCTGAAGCTCGGCTGCGTCCTCTATGGTGACGATTCGCTCATCCGTCGGGATATAGGACGACAGAACGTTGAGCATCGTCGTCTTACCAGAGCCCGTAGCACCGCTGACGATCGTATTGAGCCTTCCGTTGATGCATTGCCGCAGAAAGAGGGCTGAGTTCTTCGTCATGGATCCGAAGCGGATCAGGTCGTCCTCGACGAGTGGATCGACAGAGAACTTACGAATGGTCAGGAACGGCCCGCCGATAGCCAAAGGCTTGATCACGGCGTTGACACGAGATCCGTCAGGTAAGCGAGCGTCGACCATTGGCGTCGATTCGTCTATCCGACGGCCGACCTGGCTCACGATCTTCTCGATAATGCGGCGCAGGTGGGTGCTGTCGACGAATTGAGCCGGCGAGAGCACCAGTCGTCCAAGGCGTTCCACATAGACCCGGTGAGGCCCATTGACCATGATTTCGGTGACATCCTCGTCTTTGAGTAGCGAGTCAATCGGTCCGTATACCAGTACATCGTCGGAGATCTCCTGCATCATGGCATCGCGCTCTGCCCGTGATATCGGAATCGACTCCTCCTGATCGAGTGCCCAGTCGAGCATTTCCATGACGCGAACCTTGAGCTCGGCATCACTCATCTGTCGGTCATAGAGCTGAGGGCCGAGCCCCTCGACAACCTTGAAGTGAAGCCGGCGCTTGAGATCCTGAATACCACCGCCGGTCGGGGCAGTTCCGCCCTCTTTTGGCGTGTGTCCAGATTCGGCAGCCTTGGCGGCTGCCACCCGTTCCGAAAGTGAGCTCATGTACGTTCCTCTCCCTACCTAGAACCAGCGCCGCTTGCGGTTGTTGTCGGAGACCGGTGCCTCCGTGGACAAGACCAGCTTGGCAATATCCTCAAACGCCTTGGCGGGCTTTGACTTGGGATGACCGTCTACGATCGGAACGCCCTCATTGATGGATGCAGGCATCAGGCCGTCGGACGGAATAGACCCGCTGATCTCAAATCGGAGCGAGCGTTCGATCTCGCCCATGTCGAGTCTGGCCTTCGAGTTGCTCCGGTTGAGCACGATGCGAATTGCGTTCGAGGGGAAGTTCAGGATCCGCAAGGT
>JABDOU010000117.1 GCA_013043085.1 Acidimicrobiia bacterium | reverse complement strand
GGCTCACCAAACCCCGAGGAATCAGCAACAAGATTCGTAAAGCGCTCGGGATGAAGCCCAAACCCGCACCCAAGTATCGAATCTTCATCATGATGGCAACCAATATGCCAAACGTTCTCGACCCGGCCTTGCTGCGTCCTGGTCGCATCGACCGGATCTACAAGGTTGGCTACCCGACCAAGGACGGCCGTCTCACCACGTTCAAGGGATACCTCAAGAAGATCGAACACAACCTCACCGAAAAACAAATCGACGATTTGGCGCTGAAGACCCCCTACTACTCGGGAGCCAAGATCAAAGATGTGGTAAACGAGGCGCTCATCCTCGCGCTACGGGACGATCGCGAGGTTGTGACATGGGAGGACATCTGGAAAGCCAAGACCTTGAAGGAAATGGGACCTGCCGAAGGTTTCGAATATGTCGAGCGTGAGGAATTCGCTGTCGCGATCCACGAGGCGGGACATGCCGTTGCCGCACATCTCCTCAGAGCGTACGCCGACATCGATATTGCGACAATCGAGCGTCGTGGGGAGACGGGAGGTTTCGTGTCGTCTATAGCGCTTGAAGATCGGTTTACCCAGTGGAAATCGGAGCTCGAACTCGACGTGAAGGTCTCTCTGGCTTCTCTTGCAGCCGAACGCATGTTTTTCGGAGGGGACAACTCGATGGGAGTCGGCGGCGATCTGCGCAATGCGACAACCGTTGTGAGCCGCATGGTCGGTGTCTATGCAATGGGTGACAATATTGCGTCCATGGCCGGGCTCCCCCAGCACGCATTAGACCAACCGCCGGATCCAACCGAAAAGATTTCGATGACACTGCGAGGTCAGATCGAGCGCAGGCTCCAGAGGCTGTACGACGAGGTCTATCAGCTTCTTGAAGAACACAAAACCAGCGTCTATGAGGTGGCCCGGCTCCTGCAGGAAAAGAAGACAATCTCGGGAAGCGAGGTTGCGGCCATTCTTGGGACCGAATCCGGTTCGATCACCAGCCAAAATCCGATTGGTTTTGCTGCAAGCAACGCTGATTCCCACGCCCGGGCACTAGGCGTCGTTCAGGTGGACGCCGGTGAAGCTCCGCTCGCCAGTGGTCAGGTTGACCAGGCCCGGATTGATCCCGATGCGGACGGGATAGAGCCGGCCGACGATGACCGGTGACTTCGTCAACTCCACCCGAAATCGGTCAGAACACCAATCTCGCATCCGCCCGTCAGAGAAATTGCCTCGCCATCGGCCGATGCCTCGATACGAGCGATATCTCCATCCACCTGAATGATCAGGTGACGACCGTCGCCGAGGGGCTGTAGCCTCGTCAGCCCTGCGAGCGATGGCAGTTGCAGCGTCGTGGTCTCTCCGGTCTCGAGCGACAGGGCGACGATCCGACGATTGTCTGTGGCGTCGCTGAACAACAGGGTGGTCTCGTCGTACCATCCAAGCAACCGACCGCCGCCGGAGTCAGCCGGCGCGACAACGGAGCCTGTTGGTGTTCCGTCTGTGCCGAGTATCTCAACCGTCCCTACAAGTGTCTCAGGGTCGGCGCTGGTGACAAGAGCGACGTTGGCTCGTATCGGATTGGTGAATGCGATCGTTCGGCCTGTGGTCTCACCAATGGGCAGTTCCCAGAGCTGGCGACCGGTTGCCGGATCAAATGCAACCAGTGCGTTGTCGTCTTCAGTCGCGAACACGAGCATGACCGCCCCACTGAATGTGCCCGCCACTGTCAGGACTCGTCGCTCTTGCAGGTCGAGCGTTACGGTCTCGCCGTCGGTCAGGGAGACGGAAAGCAACTCGTTTTGATCCGGAGTCACTTCGAGGCGATAGAGATCGCCCGACGACGCAAACCAGATATCTTGTTGGCTCACCTCCAGGCCCGTTGCTTGCCAGGCTGCCGTCGCAGGATCGAGCAAATAGACCTGACCTTCCAACGACAGCGCACGGATATACCGACCGCTGATGGCTGTTGTGGGAACGGCGGAAAGAGGAACAGTTTCTTGCTCGGTGACAACGATCACACCGAGCCGTGGCCCGCCGTCAGCGCTGGCGCCAAGCGTCACTCGCACCGTCTGTTCTAGACCACTGCGCACGACGACGACATCGACGGTCGAACCCGCAGTTTGCGCTTCGACTGCCGTCAACAGCGAGCCGGACGAATGAACGGCGATGCCCCCGACCGAGACGATGACATCATCTGGCAGAAGGACGTCAGCCGAGCTTCCGCTGGTCGTCCTGACGCGAGCACCGCTCCCGAGATCGAGACTGATGGAGCAGGTCGCCGGCGGTATGGGTAACGGCGCAAGGGTTGTCGGAATATCGGGGACGGCCGACACCGGACGACTTGGACCACTGCAAGCGGCTATGACGAGTGCCAGGAGAGGAACTAGCACCCGAAATCGCATACGAAGACGGTAGTTCGACGGTTGCTGTAAACAGAAGCCACCAGAGAGATTGTCGAAGTATGGTTCGCAACCATGTCTGGTGCCTGTTGCTCCCCCTCTTCTCCCGGACCCGACGACGAAGACCCGGGAAACTCGATATCGATCGGGGGTCGCCGGGTCGATGGCGAGATGGTTGTCATAAAAGGCGGTACGTTCTCCATGGGAAGCAATCACCCACTGGCTCGCGTATTTCCAGGGGATGCAGAAGGTCCCGCTCGCAGGGTACGGATAGCGGACTTTCGCGTTGCTCCCACCGCTGTGACCAACGCCGACTGGGCCGTGTTTGCACACGAGACCGGATACCGATCCCATGCAGAACGCTTTGGCTGGTCGTTTGTTTTTGCAGGTTTCTTGGAACCAAACCCGCTCGTTCTGACGGAGGCCGTGGCGTCCGCACCGTGGTGGCGCAAAGTGTTCGGTGCCAGTTGGAGCAACCCTGAAGGGCCGGGCAGTTCGGTCGACACTCGCAGAGACCACCCGGTGGTGCACGTCAGTTGGCGAGATGTGACTGCATACGCGCGTTGGGTAGGCGGTCGTCTCCCGACCGAGGCAGAGTGGGAGTACGCGGCCCTTGGAGGCCGGGCCGAAAGCATCTGGCCATGGGGTGACGACTTCCGCCCTGGCGGACAAATAAAGGCCAATATCTTTGAGGGATCGTTTCCGGATCACGACACCGCCGCAGATGGGTTCGCAGGTACCGCCCCGGTTACCGCATATGATCCAAATGGTTACGGCCTGTACAACTGCGTTGGGAACGTGTGGGAGTGGTGCGCCGATTGGTTCGGTGTCGACCACAGTTCAAAAAGCCCTGTCAACCCGGTCGGGCCCGATCGCGGGCCTGGGCGGGTGGTCAAGGGCGGCTCGTATCTCTGTCACGACTCCTACTGCAACCGTTATCGCATTTCGGCGCGGACGTTCAACACCCCGACAAGCTCGACGGGCAACACCGGTTTTCGCCTGGCAGCAGATGTATAGCGCGGTCGAAGGTGGGCACCCGAAAGGAATCGCAAGGGCGTGGATTGGTGCGGTTCTGGCTTCTCTCGGATTGCTCGGTCGCAGGCGCTAGCAGGCGAAGCAGCTCCATGCGCAAAGGGGGATCGGTCTTGGACACTATGGGTGGTGCGTGACCACGTTGGGTGTGGCCGCAAGGTTCGGGAATCACCTGACAAGTTTGGAGACAGGTCCGATACACCCTGCTTCTACCGTTGCCCCAGCGACCAGGGAGAATTGGTGACAGTGCTCTTTCATTCGGCGGTGGAAACGTGACCGGCCAGAGCACTGTCGGTCGCGCTCCGACCCCTTTGGAACTTGCTGAAAGTCAGACAAACCAACGCGCAGCGGAGGATGTCCGGAAAGACCTGACGGAGCGCAATTCTCGGTCCGGTCGCGTTTCCAGAGTTGTCACGTCGGTCCTGGGTCATTTGGGCTTCCCTCACAAACGGCACGATCCACTCAAGGCTCACGAACGCAGACGCGTAATCAAGGCTCTCTTTCACGAAGGCCCGAGACTGCCCCCTTTCTTCATCC
>JABDOU010000109.1 GCA_013043085.1 Acidimicrobiia bacterium | reverse complement strand
CGGATACACGCTCGCGAAGCTCGTCGTGTAGATCCGGTGTTTCTTCTTCTGGGTATCCATCGCGGACTCGCTCTTCTCGCCGCCGGCGACTTCACGCTACTGGAATTCCACAACGCGATTGCGGCGGACTCGGACGAACGAGCCGAACTTCGAGACAATCCAACGATCCGACCCGGCCCACCTTCTGACGACCGATTCCGGAATAGCAACTGATCGCATCCGATCGCATCCGAATGAGCATTCATACTGGTTGAGGGTTGGCGTGAGCTTGCTAGTGTCAAATCGATTGCTGGGAGGATCATGGCGGTTACCGGTCACGTCGACGCTTCAGAACGTGGAGTTTCTGCAATCGCGTCTCCAGGGCCGAGCATGATGAAACGATGGTTCAAAGGCAGCTCGGCGTATCTGTATCTCGCCCCGACCTTCATCATTCTTGCGATCTTTGTGTATTTTCCGATCGTCTCGTCGTTGCGGCTCTCGCTCAACCGCGTTGCGCCGTTCGGCAACCAGGAAATATTCGTGGGCGCAGAGAACTACACGCGCTTGCTCGGTAGTAGCGAGTTCTGGAACACCGTCAGAGTTTCCCTCTGGTTCATGGTGGGTACCGTGCCGATAGGGATCGTTCTGGCTGTGGGGATCGCCCTCTTGCTCTCCTACCCGGTCAGGAGGCTGTCGTGGCTGCATCGGATGTTGATCTTCGTACCGGTCGTCATCAGCAGCGCGATCGCCGGTGTTCTGTTTCGCCTCTTGTACAACCCGGTCGTCGGCTTCATCAACCATTGGCTCAGCTTCATCGGAATAGACGGACCGAATTGGCTCACAGATCGAACGTTTGCCCTCATTGCAGTGATCATCGCCGTCGTCTGGCGACAACTTGGATTCAACGTCATCATCGCGCTGGCCGGCTTGCAGTCGATCGACGACACGCTTTATGAGGCCGCCAAAGTGGATGGCGCTTCGGCGTGGCAACGGATCCGCTACATAACCTTGCCCATGCTGTCGCCGACGCTCTTCTTCCTGGCGGTCATCAACGTCATTATCTCATTGCAGGCATTTGGCGAAATCAACATTCTGACAGACGGAGGTCCTGGCCAGGCAACGACAAACCTCGTCTACTCGGTGTTCGTCGACGCTTTCGTCGGAACGTCGTTCCGCGGCCTCGCCTCGGCTCAGGCATTCATGCTCGCCATCATCATCATGGTGTTCTCGTTCCTGCAGTTCCGCGGCCTGGGCAAAAAGGTTCACTACCAATGACGACCATCGATGCTGTAGAACAGCAAGCCGTGGATATTGCCCGTCCCAAGCCGGCTGACAAATTCAAGTGGGGCGAAATCCCACTCCATGTCGTTCTGATTGCCATCGGATTGCTGGTGTCAACACCCATCTTCATTGCGTTCTTCATGAGTTTCACCCCGCTCAAGGAAATCGTGACGCGCCCGACGCCCGAGCTCCTTCCCGATACGTGGGTTTTTGACAACTATCGGACAGCCTGGAACGCAACTCCGTTCGCGAGGTTCATGTTCAACAGCTTTGTCCAAACCGGGCTGATAACGATTGGTCAGGTCCTTTTCAGCGTGCTCGCTGCGTATGCCTTCGCAATGTTCGATTTTCGGTTCAAGAATGCCCTCTTCGCTGTGGTTATCGGCAGCCTGTTCGTTCCCTTCGAACTGATCTTCATCCCCAACTTCATCACAATCAGCGATCTCGGGTGGGCAAATACCTACGCCGGCCTGGCCGTTCCTTTCCTGGCGAGTGCGTTTGGCGTGTTCATGCTGCGCCAGTTCTTTCTCACGTTGCCGCGCGATCTCTTTGACGCGGCCAAAGTCGATGGCGCAAGCAATTGGTACTACCTCTGGAAGGTGGTGGTGCCGTTGAGCAAAGGCGGCATCGCTGCATTCACAATCTTCTCGTTTCTTGGAGCATGGAACCAGTATCTGTGGCCGCTGATCATCACAAACGAAGAAAGCATGCGTACGGCCCAAATTGGTATACGGTTCTTTCTCGTCAACCAGGAACGAGCCACAGACTGGGGAGCAATCATGGCCGGTGCGATGATCGTGATGATTCCCACACTGGTTGTGTTCCTCGTAGCTCAGAAACAATTGGTAAAAGGAATCGCGATGTCAGGCCTCAAGGGCTGACCCACCACAAACAAAAACGTGAAAGAATCATCCGGGCGAAACCGGAGAAGGGAAAGGAAATAATGAGACGCAAACTATTTGCTCTATTTCTCGCGCTGGCCATGGTGGCTGCCGCGTGCGGGAGCGATGATCCGGTAACGGATCCTGGCACCGAGACGACGGCCGCTCCGACGACAATGGAGGGAACCGACGACGGGACAACCGATACGACAGAGGCAATGACCGATGATGCGATCCAGATCGAGTTCTGGCACGCCATGGCCGATGATCTCGGCGCGGTGGTTGATGAGCTCGTCGACCGGTACAACTCGAGTCAGGATGCGGTACAGGTGAACGCCACGTTCCAGGGATCGTACGATGACACGTACAACGCCCTACTGGCTGCATTCGAAACCGATACGGCACCCAATATCGTCCAGAACTTCGACCTGGCAGCTCAGACAATGTTTGACACCGGTCGATTGGTACCGGCTCACACGCTCATGAGTCCCGGTGATGCCGATTCGTATCTGGCTGCGCCACGTGACTATTACTCGGACGAGACCGGGATGGTGGCTCTTGCCTTCAACTCGAGTACTCCAATCGTCTACTACAACGCAGAAATGTTCGAGGCAGCCGGTCTCGACGCTCCCGCACCCGATTGGAACTTCTCAGATTTCCAGGCGACATGCGACGCTCTCGAGGCAAACGGCGTCGAGTTCTGCGTGACTTTCGGTACCGTTGGTTGGTTCTTCGAGCAGATTCTTGCCAATAGTGGCGGTCTCTACTTCAACAACGACAACGGCCGTACGGCGCGTGCGACTGAGGTCGAATTCAACAAGGGCCAGGGCGCCGAGGTGTTCGAGTTCCTCACCGGACTCATTGCAGACGGTCATGCTCCGAATCTCGGAAACACGTGGTCGGATACCGACAGCGTGTTCTTCGCAGGACAGGCTGCCATGAACTTCGACTCGACATCGGGTGCTCGTGGCATGCAGGACGGAGCCGATTTCGAGGTCAAGACGGCCTTCATCCCGCACAGCGACAGCAGCGAACGCAACGGTGTCGTGATCGGTGGCGCAGCACTGTGGCTGATTGACTCCGAGGATGATGCAAAGGACGAGGCAGCCTGGGACTTCATGAAGTTCATGACCGAGGCGGATCAGCAGGTGACATGGCACACCGGAACCGGCTATTTCCCGGTCCTGGCCAGCTTGCAGGAATCACCGCCTGCGGAGCTCAGCACGTTCTGGGATGAAAACCCGAACTTCGTCACGGCGATCGAACAGTTGGCGACGACCAACACCACGAACGCTGATGACACGATCAACTATGCAGTGCTTGGAGGACGGGCCGGACCGTTCCCGGAGATTCGGCGCATCATCGTCGAAGCGTACGACGCGGTGTTGAACGGTGGGTTGAGTGCTCAGGAAGCCCTTGATGAGGCAGCCGCCAAGGCCAATCAAGCCCTGGCCGACTACAACGCCTTCTTCGAGTAGGCCGGCAGATAGATAGAGAAACGAAACCTCAACAAGAACCGGTCGGCGTCACGCAGACGCCGACCGGTTCTTTCATGAATCTTCTCGTCGTCGTCACCCTGAGCCTCCTTGCAGCAGCATGTGGATCGGCTGATCCCGTAACTTCACCTGAAGAGACGATCGCATCAACGCAGCAGGCAGCTTCGACTTCGGACCCGGCCACGGCACCGGCAATCCTTGACATCCAAGGACACCGCGGAGCGCGCGGCCTTCAGCCAGAGAACACGCTGCCGGCATTCGAAGCAGCGTTGGACCTGGGCGTGACGACCCTCGAGTTCGACCTTCATTTCACCGAAGACGGCGAAGTGGTTGTTTGGCACGATCCCGTGATCGATGCCTCCAAATGCGGCCTGGTTCCGGGGGCCGACGGCCCGGATCCTGACGATCCTTTGCTACCGGACGAAGATCTCATGATTGCCAGTCTTTCGTCTGAAGAATTGTCCAACTTCGTCTGTGACCGGAACCCGGATCCTGCGAGGTTCCCCGAGCAACGGGCGTCTCCTACCGCGCTGGCGGGTGATGACTACGGGATCGCGTCGCTCGGAGCTGTGTTCGATTTCGTGGATGCCTACGCGAAGGACCAATCAAAAACCAGTGAACAACGGACGATGGCGGCAGCTGTTGCATTCAATATCGAAACCAAACGAAAACCCGACAATCCCGCAGCAATAGGAGACGGCTTTGACGGCACGAATCCTGGCCCGTTCGAGGTCGCCATCCTCGATATCGTTGCTGAGCGAGGTCTGGGAGATCGGGTCGTGCTGCAATCCTTTGATCATCGGTCCCTATGGGTGATTCACGTCTTGGAACCTTCGATTCGCCTCGCCGCCCTCACCACACGGCAAACACCAGACCTGAATGAATACGCACGCAGAGGAGCAAGTATCTGGTCCCCCAACCAGGCCGATGTCACGGCCGAACGCATCGATGAGGCTCACGATCTCGGCTTATTGGTCATTCCATGGACTATCAATGACGTCGACGATATGAAGAAACTCATCGAACTCGGCGTAGACGGTCTCATTACTGATCGGCCCGATCTCGCCCTCTCGCTGTGAAACACCGCGCGACGATGCTGATGATCGTGAGCCTGCTGGTCGTCGGATGCAGGTCTTCAACGACGATAGAGCCGGCGGCTACGAGCGCTCAGGAGGATCCTCTCCCTAATGCGGGCCTGGACCTCGCTGTGGAAGTTGTGGCAGATGGATTGGTGAATCCACTCGGTCTTTCCGCGCTGCCGGATGGCCGAATCCTGATTGCCGAAGAAGGTTCTGGCGAAGACGACCTCAGCGCCGGTGTGAGCATGTTGATGCCAGACGGATCGATCGGAAGAGTGATATCCGGACTTCCAAGCGGCCGCGACTCAGGAGATCTGTCAGGCGTTCCGCTTGTGGGGGTCTCGCCGGACGGTACGACTGCATACACGGCACACTTCGGCTCAGGACGGCTCCTCACGGTGCCGGTAGGCCGGCTGTCGATCGATACACCGTTGGGACCCGACGACCTCTCCTCTGCGATGCGACCGCTCAACAGCGTTACCCTCACGAATCCGTTCGACATCACGTTCGACGGCGCGGGAGTTCCGGTTGTCAGCGACGCGAGCCAGAACGGTGTCGCCATTGAAACCGATGGCGGCAGGACCCGGTTCTTCCATCGATTCGATCGTCTCGAAAACCCCGACAATCCCGATCTGTCTATCGACCCGGTTCCAACCGGCATTTCCCGCGTCGATGGCGAGTATTTGGTCACCTTGACCGGTGGCTGCCCGTATCCGCCGGGATCCGGTCGCCTGGTGGCGGTCGACGACCAACGCAATCAGAGAACGGTCGTGGAGGGATTGTCGATGCCGATCGACGTCGCCGTTGACGAGGATGGAGCCATCTGGATTCTCGAGTTTGCCAGGTTCGAGGAGGATGCATCGTGTTTTAGTGGCGAGGGGTATCTGCCGGGAACGGGTCGTATCAGTCGATTGTCCGATACGGGCGTGCGCGAGATCGTTCTCGATGAACTCGACTTTCCGGGATCGATTCTGATTGTGGGCGACGTGATGTGGGTATCGGAGGTGTTTTCCGGCCGGATCCTGAGAATCTCTCAACCGGGCGCAGGAAATGCATCCGGGGAGCCTCCGGCCCCTTCTCAGCAGTTTGTGGATGCCACAGCCGACTCTGGCATTCAGTTTCATCACGGAGCTTTTCCCGAGATGATCTCCGACGATCCCGCCGCCATGATGGGCGCCGGACTGTGTTGGATCGACTATGACAACGACGGCTGGCTCGACCTCTATCTCATGAACTCGCACGCGCCCGCTGACGTCGCCTATTGGCAGTCCAACGGCGGCCTCCCCACCAATACCCTTTACCGCAACAGACGGGGCAGCTTTGAAGATGTGAGCGAAGAGACGGGCACCGGTCTTACGATGGTTGGCAACGGGTGCCTGGCAGCTGATCTCGACAACGACGGGTGGACAGACCTTTACCTCACCGCTGACGGCGCGGACGTCGTGTTGCGCAACGAGGGTGACGGCCGGTTCGTGGATGTATCCAATGAAACCGGAGTCGATGCCCCGGAATGGAACACCGCTGCGGTGGCAGGTGACCTCAACGGTGACGGGCTGCCGGAGCTGTTCGTGGGAAGCTACATCGACCTCGGTCGCAAGATAGCCAAGCCCAGTGGTGCATTCCCTCAGGACTTCGTAGGAATCCCCGATCGCCTCTATCTCAACGAAAGCCGGGATGGCGAGATCCGATTCACCGACATCGGCGCCGCGGCCGGTCTCGCCTATGACGAACGAGCCCTCGGCGCGTTGTTCAGCGACGTTGATCGCGACGGCGACCTCGACCTGTACATCGCCAACGACGGGCAGGCCAATCGCCTATACGAGAACAGACCCGGAGATGAGTTCGGCTTCACACTGGTCGATGTGACCGCGGAAGCAGGCGTTGGCGACACCGGATCCGGCATGGGCGTGGCGGGCGGCGACTACGACGGAGACGGAGCCTTCGATCTCTTCGTCACCAACTGGGAGGCAGAACTCAACGCCCTGTATCACAACTCAGGCGATCTCGAATTTCTGTATGCCACCCACCGCATCGGAATAGCGGGACTGGGCAATAACAAAACGGCCTGGGGTGCCACCTGGGCTGACATCGACCTCGACACCGACCTGGATCTCCTGGTTGCCCACGGACGGGTACCCGTGACCGACCTCGACTCGGATCCCGAGCTGATGAGGTTCTACGTGAACCTGGGATCAGACGGCTCGCCGGGCCAGTTTCGGGACCACACGAGTCAGTCAGGTCTCGCATCCATAGGACCTCTCCTGGCCCGGGGCAGCGCTGTGGCCGACTTCGACAACGACGGCGATCTGGACGTCGCCGTGAACACCATCACCGGTTCAGCGAGGCTCCTCCGTAATGAGACGTCCGGCAATTGGCTCGTAGTCGCCGGCCTGCCCGCTGGTTCGGTCGTCACGGTCACCTTGCCGGACCGTACTGCCCTGATGAGGGAACGTCATGTCGGGAGCAGCTATCTCGCTACCGAGGACCCGCGCGTTCATTTCGGACTCGGAGATCATGATGAGGTCACGGTGCACGTGTTGTTTCCAGATCAGACATCCGTCGTCACCGAACGGGTAGCTGCCAATCAGGTTCTCACACCTCAGCGACCGTGATCCTTCCGGTGCGCGTTATCCGCGCGACGCCGAACGGTAACCGATCACGCCGCCGACGACCGAGCCCAGTATCGGCAACATGATGGTCGGCGCGCTGAAAAGGAGCGCGATTGCCGCCCCTCCCAATGCGCCGGCAAGTGCACCTACTTTGACACCCACAATCCGGTCGTGTGGCGGATGACCGGGTGCATAAGGTTCGCTGTTCATATTCATATTGTTCCGGGCGCAGCTGCTTCCAACCAGGGCTGAAAGGCATCTGATCCTGGTGGGTGCCGAACGCGCTGGCGGATCCGTATCAAAACGGCCATCATCTCCTTCTACCCGGGAGGTGTTGTGGCCGAACTCAAAGGAATGTTGACGCTCGAGGCTCTCCGAGCCCTTGTGGCGGCAGGAGACATCGACACTGTCGTACTCGGCTTCACCGACCACTACGGGCGCATGCATGGAAAACGATTCGACGCAGAGTTCTTTGTCGAGGAATCACACGAGGCGGGTACCCACGGCTGCGACTATCTCCTCACTGTTGACATGGAAATGGAACCGGTGCCCGGATACCAGTACGCCAATTGGGAGCTTGGCTACGGTGATTTCCACATGGTCCCGGACCTTACGACCCTTCGGCTGGCGACCTGGCTGGACAGCACCGCACTTGTTCTCTGCGATTTGCATGGACCACAAGACCATGCGTTAGTTGACGTCGCACCCCGATCGATCCTCCGACGTCAGCTCGAGGCCGCAGCTGATATGGGGTACGCGGCTGCCGGGGCATCCGAGCTCGAGTACTACCTTTTTGAGGACTCATATCGTCAGGCAGCCCAGAGCCGGTACCAGGATTTGACCCCTGCCGGGTGGTACATCGAGGACTACCACCTACTGCAGGGGATGCGCGAAGAGTTTTATACCCGCCAGGCGCGCCGCCATCTGGCAAGCTCAGGAATCCCGGTCGAGAATTCGAAAGGTGAATGGGGTCGTGGGCAACACGAACTCAACATTCGCTATTCCGACGTGCTGACCATGGCCGACCGTCACGCAATCATGAAGCTCGCGATGAAAGAGATTGCCGAAGGGCTTGGAGTAAGCGTCACGTTCATGGCAAAGCCAGGAATCGACGAAGCGGGCTCGAGCTGCCATATCCATCTTTCGCTCTGGGCGGACGACGACGCGGTGTTTCCGGGTGTGAATCAACTCGGGACCCTCGCGGTCTCGGACACATTCCGATGGTTCCTGGGTGGCTGGATGGCACACGCCGCCGAGTTCACCGCGTTCTTTGCCCCGACAATCAACTCTTACAAGCGCTATCAGGATGGATCGTGGGCACCGACCCGCATCGCCTGGAGCTATGACAACCGGACAGCTGGTTTTCGCGTTGTTGGCCAGAGTTCCAGCCTGCGGATCGAATGTCGCATACCCGGAGCCGACGTCAACCCGTATCTGGCATACGCAGCCGTCCTCGCCTCGGGACTCGACGGGATTTGCAATCGGATCGAGCCCCCCGAAATGTTCGAAGGCGACGTATATCAGGCCGAAGAGCTCCCCCGGGTTCCGCGTACGTTGCGAGATGCGACCGATCTCTTCGAGAGCAGCGGCTTCGTGACCGAGGCGCTCGGTGCCGATGTCCAGGCTCACTACACCCATTTTTTCCGCATGGAACAGCACGCATACGACAACTCTGTGACCGACTGGGAGAAGTGGCGCTACTTCGAGCGCATCTGACGGTTGAAACGAACCAGGTGGCACTGGCTACCTACCGCCGGCGCATGCATCGCTAGCTTGGGTCGATGCAAAGTGACTCGCCGTGAGCCCGGGCGCCACCGGACTGCCCATCGTCTTCGCGTCGCTCTCGCTCGTCAGTATCTCGCTGGTTCTCGCCTGGAGGATCGGCCTGAACATCTCTCGCGACGTCGTCATTGCAGGCGCCCGGGCCACGGTACAACTGCTCGGGGTCGGCCTCTTGTTCACGTTCATCTTCCAATCGACGAGCGCAATCTGGTTGGCCTGGCTCTGGGTGGCGGCCATGGTGATCATCGCAACTGCAGTGGTCCGCCGCAGGGCCGAGCTGCCCATCGAACGGCTTTTATTGGTCGCCGCCATGGCCATTCTGGCCACGGCGGGCATCAGCATTGCCGTCACGTTCGGCTTCGGCGTATTCGACTACGAACCCGTGGCGCTCGTAGTTGTTGCAGGCATCACGATCGGCAACGCCGTTCCCTCGGCGGTGCTGGCCGTAGATCAATCAATGAACCTCAGTCGCGATCGTGTTGGAGACCTCGAGGCGGCATTGGCGCTCGGCTTCGATCGCAAGCAGATTGTTCGTTTCATGAGTCAGCGGGCTGCCCGGTCGGCCCTGATCCCGCAGGTTGAGCGCACGAAAGTCGTGGGGCTCATCGCGCTCCCCGGTGCGATGACCGGCCTCCTTTTGGCAGGTATCGAGCCTGTCGAAGCAGTGTCCATCCAGTTGCTCGTGATGTTTCTCGTGCTCGGTACCGCCGCCGTATGTGTGGTCACTTTGGTGACTGCAGTTACCGCTGCCAGTGTCACGGAGGATCTACGCGTCAGCGACTGGGTCGTTACTCGCAACTGATCAAACGGCCGCAGCCTCGCGCACGTACGCGGTTCGTAACCGCATCCAGGCCGAGGCCATGAGCAACGCTGTGAAAACGGCGAATCCGATGAATAGTGTCGTGGGTCCGCCGATTCCGTAGACGAACGGCCCGACGGCGGCGGTCAAGGTTGCTCCCACCAACCCCGCAGCTTCCAGCAATGCGTGTCCCACGGCCGCTCTCGCTGCTCCCGTTACCTCCAGCAAGATGATCTCGACTGCGAGGAATGCGAATGATTCGCCAATTGTCTCCACCACCCCGGCAGCGGACACCAGCACCACAGATCCCAGTGTTCCAAACAGCACGATGGCCGGAACGATGACCAAAAACGAGGGCAATAACACTTTGGCGCCGCCGACTCTCTCGGCGAGGGCCCCCGCGCGGGTTGGTAGCACGAGGAGCGGAAGACCGATGACAAGGAGGGCGACCGCAGTTGCGTCAGTCGTTGCCCCCAGGTCGGTGAGGTATCGATCGACGGTCGCGTCGAAAACGCCGATCCAGCCGAACAAGGCCACCTGAGAAAGTACCGCTGCCTGGATTCGGGGTCTCCGTATCAGATCGGCCAAATCGCTGTAGTCGACGGGCGCAGTCGCAACGTCCGCCTTCGAGATGGCAATGATGGCCGGCACCCCAAAGATGGCCAGGGCGGCACCAATCGCCCAGAAGGGCGTCTCGAACGAGATGCGTCCCAACAAAGCTCCGATCGGTGGCCCTGCGAGAAACCCGGCAACGCCCGTCGAAAGCAGAGTCCCGAGCTTGGCTCCCGCTCCTGCGGTGTCCAAACCGATGATGGCTTTGCGGCCAGCAACTCCGTAGAGACCGAGGCCGACACCGACGAGACCCCGGGTCAGGGCAAGCGTCCATGTTTGGGAGGCGAATACGAATCCGAGCGTACCGAATACTCCGGCAGCTACGCCGATGCCGGCGAGAACTCCGATATGTCCGCGATCAGCCAGTGGCACAAGCAGTAGCTGGGCGACCAGAGCCGCGAGGAATCCCATCGATGCCACGACACCGAGCTCCCACGTTTCAAGCCCGTGGAGCTCTTGCAGATCGGCCAGGAAGACGAACACGAGACCGATGGAGGCTGCCATCAAGAAATTGACTGCGTAGATAAGGCGGGTCGACATCTGCGCGAGGCTACAGCCCGGGATCAGATTGCCTGCCGTTCGTTGATGAGTCATCGACGGAGTGGGTGCCGATCGGCTTCAGATTGGAACGATCACGTGACCTGATAGACCCGTGCTTCACCTGGTTGCAGATTCTCGATCATGTGAAAATGCCCGTTGTGGACGACACGACGATCAACTTCTTCCGTACCTCCGTGAGTCGAAAACACCTCTGAGAGCACCACATCGGCTTCGAGTGCTGGAATTCCGAAGAACCCCGAGTCATGTTCGAGGTCGGCGTTGGTGGCAATGACGTACCTTGGGTGCTCCTGAGTCCAGACTGCCGTGCCCCGCAGGGTGGTGGCGTCCGGCGGCACAAGCCAGCGCGTGGTTGATCCTGTTATCTGAGGGAGGATCGACTCGGCAAACAGGCGTATTGCCGTGATGGTTTCGAAGAGTTCCTCATTCTCGCCCCAGATGTAACCGGTGTCGTGACGGGCTTTGGAGGGATAGACATTGTGGTCGCCTCGCTCACGAAAGACGAAAAGCTTGGTGTATCGCTCGTTCTCGGCCGGAGAATGGCGAACGTCTCGTATTTCGAAACCCAGGGCCGTATAGCTCGGCATGTCCGTCAGCAACAACGCGGACAGGTACCGGAGCGCATTGCCGTCCCGGTAGTACTCGTCGAATCGGGGATCGTCCTTGTCTCCTGTCATCACGCCATAGGCGGGAGCGCACTCCCTCGTGGCGAGGTCATCGAGATACCGACGGAACCTGCGAAGGTACTCATGATCGCCGACGACCGTCGACTGAAGGTCGCCGAGCGTGGCGTCTGCCAACGACGCGTCGAGGTGGTCGAGCTCCTCACCATATTGAAAGACATCGCGGGCAGGGAGAAAACTCTCGGCGAAGTATCCAAACGATGGCCTGCTCGCCTGAACCTTTTCCTTTACCGCCCTGAGTATGTCGTAGTAGCCGGCATCGACGTCGGCGGGTACACCTTGCGGTCGCATCTGCACGTGTGACATGTCGCCGCGCATGAAATCGAAATTGCCGGAGATGGCGACCTGCGCGTAATGATCGACAACGTAGTCCCACGTTTGTACCCGAGGTCGTTGGAAGTCGATCTCCCAATGCGCATTGCCGTCGATCCGTTCATACAGCTTGTATCTGGCCAGCGGCGTGAAGACCCGCGACATGAACCTTGGCTCGTCCATGTCGTAGTCGTGCCAGAGCATGCCGTGTTCGTCGCGAATCGGCGGGCTGTCGGCGACGTGGATTCCTCGAAACGGAACTCCCATAGTGGCGGGCACCGGCTCATACCCAAACCACTTGAGTCGCTGGATGAGACTCAGCCGACGGGCATTGCGCCCCTGACGGTCGCCAGGAAGGCCGAACAGTAACTCCGCCCGGTCCGACTCTGGCAAATCGAACAACGTCTCGGTGTCGCCGGGCAACAGTTCCGCCTTCGACGGTACAGCCGGCCCGGACTCTAATAGCCATTGATAGACGACTTCCGATACTGTCCGCTCGACGGCGTCCGAATGATCTGTGATGCGACCGTTGCGTACCTGCATCCACTCGAAATGTGCAGGTTGTCCGAGCGCCATTTCGCTATATCGGTCTGTGTGAGGGATGACATCCATGCCCACCGTTCGGCCCATGACGTGAAGCAGGTTGGTCGTGGCGCGCAACTGTCGCTCAGGGGTCGTCAGGTAGGGAGCGAACTCAGCCATCTCCTGTGAGAGAAACTCGGTGCTCAAGTTCCAGCTCGCGGGCCCGTAAAGGCTCTCGGCCACACCCGGTTCCCACAGCGGCAGAAGATGTACCGAGTCGAAGGCTGACGGGACGGTCAGCAGATACTTGACAAGTCCGGCAAATGAGCCCACCGTCCGCAGGTTGACCCCAACCATGTTTGTTCGTCGCATCCAGCTTGAATCGGTATGAGCTGCGACCCGAGAACGAATCGAACGCGAGAGGCCCGACCCCGGGACGCGGGGGTCGGTGGCCTCCTGCGACATCGCCGTGTCGACCGCCGGCCCATACCTCGTCCTCAACAACTCGATGACCGTTGAGAAATGAAGTTCGAGGGCGTCCTGGGGCCGCAGGCTCGAGATGAAGGAGGCCGTTCGGTCCGCGTAGGCAACGAAGGCGTCTTCGTCCAGTTTCGATGGGTCCACATGAACAAATCTATTGCATGGTGTGCTCCGTCCCGAGCGACAGCCAAGAAAGGTTGCAACATTGCCTTCGGCTAGCCTCCTGTGATGGCTGACGGGCACTTGATCACCTCCGATGGGCCATTGGAGCCGCCTTCTCGTGTGTTGGTTGTCGTGGCACATCCGGACGATGTGGACTTCGGATGCGCAGGCACCATTGCCCACCTCACCGATCTCGGAGCTCATGTTGCGTACTGCCTTGTCACCTCCGGAGACGCCGGCGACGACGATATGACTGTGCCGCAGGTCGAGCTCGCTGCCTTGAGGGAAGCGGAGCAAACCGCTGCTGCGTCCCGCGTGGGGGTCAC
>JABDOU010000159.1 GCA_013043085.1 Acidimicrobiia bacterium | reverse complement strand
GAATGGGAACGCCTCGAACAAATTCGATATAGAACGTCGCAACGTTGCGAGCGAGCGCATTGTGTGACAACCGCCCGACTCCCGCTATCAAACCGATGACGATCGCAATCAGGAACGAAAAGAACGTCGCCTGAAGCGTGATCCAGAGTCCTGGCCCAATGCGCTGAAAAGCCTGCCGAAAATCAGGGTCGAAAACAATGGACCAGCCGAGCGCAGCCAGCACCAGGACCATCGCAACACCCCACCATGGGAATCCCACGGTCCAGCGGTCCTTCGCATTCGCAATCTGAGTTTCGAGTTCGACGGTCATAGCACCAAACAGAGAGACGCCGGACCATAAGCCCGGCGTCTCTCAATTATCAAGTCGATATGTGGACCTTCGTCTCAGCCGAGGTCGTCATAGGTAATGGTGAAGTTCTCGGAGAAGTACTTTGCCGCAAGGCTGTCAAGTGTGCCATTCTCTTTGAGCTGACCGAGTGCATAGTTCACAGGCTCCACCAGCTCGCTATCTAATGGGAAAATGAAGCCGAGCTGGTCGCTTGAAAGGGAATCTCCGATCAACTTGACCGAGTCGGCGTTCTCACCTACGTAGCCCTGTCCGGCTGTCTCATCGATGATGACGCCATCAACGTCTCCAGAAATCAAGGCCTGGACGGCAAAACCGAATTCATCGAACGCGGCAACCCGTGGTTCCCCAACGAGGCCCACGGCCGTCTCGAAGTTGGTGGTCCCTTTTTGGGTGCCAAGCACCGTCGACGAATCACCTGTGATTTCGTCTGCGGAACGCTCTTCATCGATACGAACCATGATCCGTTGCTCAATGTCGATGTAACCATCCGAGAAAGCCACAATCTCCGCCCGATCGTCGGTGATTGTGATCCCATCGGCAGCTGCGTCATAGAGACCATCGGCTACGGACTGGATCATGCCTTCCCACGCCGCTTCGACGTACACAGGTGTGCAGTTGATTTCTGCGCAGATGGCGTCCCATGCTTCGTAGTCCCATCCCGCCGCTTCACCGGTGGAGGGGTCTATGTAGTTGAACGGCAAATAGGCGTTTTCAACCGCGACCGTCACTTCGCGACCGCCGAGGTCGTTGCCTTCGGCCGAAGTGCCTTCATCACCGCCGCATGCCGCGGCGACCATGGCGAGAGCCATGAAAGCGGTGAGAATTCGAAGTTTCTTCATCTTGATCTCTCCTCAGAATGTTTTATTGCGCACCCGAACGGTGCGGCTGCCACATTAATCACGCACACCCCCAAGGGCTAATAGGAACGGCGTAGGTAGTATCGCCCACCGTGGTTACACCAGAAGACACCCCCGAACCGGGCCCTGCCTCGCAACCGACAGCGGAGCCTCGTTCCGATGAAGACACCTCAACAGTGCCCGCGGCCGAGGTACTGGAACCGGCTGAGGATGAAATGGTGTCGGAACCGCTCAAATTGGTTCGCATCGCGTCGATGGTGCAGATACTGCTGAACGAGGTTCGGTCGATCGAACTGGATCAGCAAGCACGGGATCGGCTCCAGGAAGTACACCATCGCACAGTGGACGAGCTGAGAGAGATCATGTCCGATGAGCTACGAACGGAGATGGACAAGGTGCTCGTCCCTCTCTCCGAGGGGGCCTCCGAATCAGAACTGCGCCTCGCCCAGGCCCAGCTGGCCGGGTGGCTAGAAGGATTATTTCATGGCATTCGCGCTTCGATGTGGGGTCAGCAAATGGCACAGCAACGTCTTCTCGCTTCCCAGGCTCAGGCGCTCCAGGGTCTCGATCAAAGAGCGAGCGAAAACACGACCGGCGGGATGTACCTCTAGGCCCTACTCTCCGTCCAGCCTCCAGATCCCGCCTCAGGTCCCGCCTCTAGGTCCAGCTTGGACGAGAGGCCTCGGGCGCACCTATACCTCTCGCATAGAGGGCATTCAATCGTCGCATTCTGGCCATTCGAGCGGCGCTCATCGGCCGGGTCATCCGCCATTGCCAATTCCCTCCGGTTGTCCCCGGCACATTCATCTTCGCATCGGTCCCGAGACCCAGGATGTCCTGAGCAGTGGTCATCGCAAACCTCGCATTTGAAGACCACGCCAATCGAATGAGCTGTTCGGAAAAGGTTTCTCCGAGACCTTCGAGATAGGAGGCCGCAAACCTGCGCTCCTTGGGCCGGATTCCATCCCAATAACCCTCGGCAGTGTCGTTGTCATGTGTGGACGTGTACACCGCCCGCATCGGGGATTCGTAGTTGTGAGGAAGGAATTCATGCTCCGGCCCGGTTCCGAAGCCGAACTGAAGGACGACCATCCCGGGGAGTCCGAGCTCTTCACGCAATTCCGCGACCGCGGGAGGCATGTCTCCGCCCAGATCCTCGGCAACAAACGGAGAATGTCCGAGCCGTTTTTGGATCGTCTCAAACAACGCACGTCCCGGAGCCTTCACCCATTTCCCCCTTCTGGCATCTGGAGCCGCGGCCGGAATCTCCCAGAAGTTGTGGAATCCTCTGAAATGGTCCAGACGAATCAAATCGACGAGCCGCAGCGTGCTTTCTACCCGGTCGACCCACCACGCAAATCCGGACTGGCGATGGGCTCGCCACCGGTAGAGCGGATTGCCCCACAGTTGGCCGGTGGACGCGTAATAGTCAGGCGGCACCCCGGCGACGACGAGTGGCTGACCGTTGGCCTTGAGCCGGAAGAGCCCGGCGTTTGCCCAAACATCTGCCGAATCGTGAGCTGCGAAGATCGGCACATCACCAAGAATCCGAACACCTCGATCGTGGGCGTGCTGCCTGAGTTCGCCCCACTGTTTGAAGAAGAGAAACTGGGAGAACTTGATGCGATCGATGGACTCGGAATGCGTGCTGCTGAACAACTTGAGCGCATCCGAATCCCGCCGCCGAAGTGCCGGCGGCCAATCGGGCCAGGGCCTTAGATCCTGTTCCTCCTTGATGGCCTGGAACATGGCATAGTCGTCGAGCCACCGAGCCTCTGACGTTCTAAAACGCTCAAAGTCCTTGACCATGCGAGAGTTGGATCTGCGAGATTGGAACTGATGCCATGCATGGTCGAGCAAGAACAGCTTCCATTTGATGACCGACCCGTAGTCCACCCGCCCGCCGGGCACACGACGTTTCGGAACATCGTGAAGCAGACCATCACGAGCCAGGTCGTCCGGACTGATGAGGTACGGATTGCCCGCGAAACTCGAGAAGGTCTGATACGGACTGTCGCCATAGCCAGTAGGACCGAGCGGCAACACCTGCCAGATGTCGCAGCCGGCGTCGGCCAGCGTATCTATCCAGGCACGCGCCTGGGGTCCGATATCGCCGATACCGAAGCGCCCTGGCAGGCTCGTCGGATGAAGAACAACTCCGGCGTGTCGGGCATGCATCGATGTCATGGGATGTGAGGCTAGATAGGCTGGGCCGGTGATTGACCCGAGACACGGCGCCGGCTTTCCCAGGCTCGCCACCCCGATATGGCGGGGGGCGCAGCGAATCGTTGAGCCGCTCATGCCCTACCTTTGGCCGTACACGCGCAAGGGAACCGAGCTCCCCCGCGGTCCGGCCGTGGTGACCCCCAACCATCTATCGTTCGTCGATCCGGTATTCGTCGCCATTGCCATCGGCAGGCCGCTTCGCTACCTGACGTCCGAAATCGTGCTTGGTCAGCACCCTCGTTTCGACGACCTGATCAATTGGATGGGGATCATCCCCCTCGACCTCGGCCGGATCCCACTACGCCCCCTTCGCACGGCGCTGGCGCACCTGGAATCCGGTGGAACGGTAGGGGTCTTTCCCGAAGGCCGCCGTGCCCTCGAGTGGCGCGAGGCGCCTGCCAAACAAGGGGCGGCGTGGCTCGCCATCCGAACCGGTACCCCCCTCGTGCCCGTATCGATTGCCGGGTCGTTCGAAGCAATGGGCGACGATAAGAAACTCCGTCGCCGTCCCATAACCGTCACGGTCGGTGAGCCGCTTCTACCGCACCGCTTTGCCGATCGAAGTGAGATGACCGAAGCCTGGATCGAATGGATGGACGAACACCACAAGGGTTGATCGAAGGTTGTCTGAAAAGGGTTGATCGAAAAGGGTTGATCTAAAAACCGTGATCCTGTCCCTGCCAGGGTGGTGGAGAACCTGCGCTGAACTCCTCGGTTGACGGGCCTTCGAGCTGCTCGAGACGCCACCTCCCGTACACATACACGCCGATCAACATCGCAATGGTTGCCGGCCATCCGGTTCCAAGCTTGACGATGGTCAGCGCGGCAATCTCTCCTTTTTCAACAAACCCGTACTGGAACCATGCTCGGCCTCCGAGGAATACAGCCCACGCCAGCGTGGTCTCGGTGTAGGCGGGTCGCACGCTCGGGTGCCAGAACCAACCGATCGGCCACCCGCGGATGGCAGACGAGACGAAACCAAGCGCTGGTCGGCGCACAAGCACGCTCACAAAGAACAAAGCCGATGTCGCGCCGGCTCCGACGATGGCCGGAAGAAAGTAATCCGTCGCCTCCCCGGATCTAAGTGCCCACGCAATCGCAATTGCACTCCCGACTGTGCCCCCAAAGGCATAACGCAGAGTCTGTCGCCGTGCCAAGCGGTACCCGATGGTGACGACGAGCACCGCTGCCGCTGCGATCGCCCCGGCAGCCACTCCCCCAAATGCATTTCCGGTGACGAAGGCAACGGGCGCCAGGACGGAGTCAATCAGTTGCTTCCGCGAAAGATCGAGCAGTTCGCTGCGAATTTCCTCTAACAAGGCCGGGACCTAGTGCCTATCAGACAGGAGCCGGTTCGCGGTCCTGCTCGTGGCGGGTCCAGATGTACGCGCAGATGCTCACGGCGAGTAGAACCATGATCACCCTCAGCCACATGATGTTGATCAACGCGATGCTCAACGTGAAGGAGAGCGCGACCATCGTGATTCCGGTGATTTTCGCCCTGCGCGTGTAACCGGTCCGGGGGTCAAAGTTCTCGATCATCGGCCCGAACCGGGGGTGGGTCACGATCCATGTGTGCAGCCGATCCGAAGATTTGGCGAAAAAGAACGCAGCGAGAAACGCCATGTCGGCGGTCGGAATGCCCGGGAGTGCAGAGATGAACAACAAGGCAAGACTGACAAGGCCCAGAAAGAAGTAGGCGCCCCGCAACAGGGGGCTTCGCGTGATTACCGCATTCACACCATCAGATTAGGCCGCTCAGGCTGCGTACACGCAACCGGTTGGTGCCTTTCTCCAAGAGCCGTGTAGTGGTGGGTTTCACAGACACCCATTCTGCCACCTCCAGGATCAGCTGTGCGCTGTCGATTGAGTCGATCAATCGATGAAGCCGAGCTCGGCCTGTACCCCGCGAACATAGGTAACTATGGCTTCTAGCTCGTCAGGCGCAATCCCCTCCACCGGGGGCATGTCACCGAAGTTCCAGTGATGCTGCGGTGATCCCCGCTGAACAGCCAGCTGAAACGCGGCATCGGCGTGATGGTTTGGTTCGTACACCTGAGATAGGAACGAGGGCCCCTTGTCCGTGCCTCGCACATCTTCTCCGTGGCAATCGGCGCAGAACTGCCGATAGGCATCAGCTCCGAGCGTGAGTTCTTCAGCGGAAACGACCGAGACGGTCGTCGGCGTCACAAGCCCGCTGGACCCGCATCCAGCCATGGCCAGGACCGTGATCGTCGCGACGAGACCTCCGCACAAACGGTTCATCCGGCGCGCACCTCCTCGATCACGATACCGACAACCTGCCCGGCGAGGAGCGCAGGGGTCGGCACGGAAATCGCCTCATCCATTCGCACTTTCACCCCTCGCGGTACGAGCACAACTCAGACAGGCCGTGTGAATGGAGAAGTTGCTCATCATGGGTGATCGCCAATCATCGTTCGCACGCGTCACGAGTCTCAATAGGACAGCCTGCGGTCGACGGCTTCTGGAATGTTGCCGTCCGCACGGTACCTTCGCACATTGGCCGCCACAATGCGGGACCCGGTCAGCCGTCCGGTGGGAGCCGCGACATGGGGGGTAATCGTGATCGATGGATGATCCCAAAACGGATGGTCACCGGGAAGCGGCTCCTCCTGAAACACATCGAGCGCTGCGTGGCCGACGCGGCCGCTGTCGAGTGCCTCCAGCAAATCATCGTCGTCGAGGTGGGGACCGCGTCCCAGATTCACGACGTTGGCCTTCGGTGGCAACATCGCAAATAGCTCCCTGTTCAGTATTCCTCGCGTTTGAGGGGTGAGGGGCAACAGGTTGACCAGGATGTCGCTCTTGCTCACCATGTCGGCCAACCCCCCATCACCCGTGAATGATTCGACGTTTTCGATGGCCTTGGCGTTACGCGACCAGCCCATCGCCTGGAATCCCAGCATCGCGAGAACCCTGGCGGCTGCGCTACCCATCAGGCCCAGCCCCAGAATGCCGATCCGTGTTTCCGACGTTTCCGTATATCCGAGGTCTCTCCAGATGTGCTGGTCCTGAAGAGCCCTGTACCCCGGCATCTTGCGGTGGAGAGCGAGAACGTGCATGGCCGCGGCTTCGGCGATGGTGTCGGCCATGTGAGGATCCTGCAGTCTGACGATTGGGATATCAGGTGGAATGGTCTCGTCGGCGAGAATGGTCTCGACCCCGGCCCAGAGCGAATGAATCCAGACCAGATTGGGAAGGTGTGCCAACGACCCGGGCGGGGGTTGGACGATCACCGCGATGTCGATATCCGCCGGGTCATAGTGGGTCCACACCGTGTGGATCGTCTCCTCCGGCATCGCCCTTTCCAGATGAGCGAGCCAATCGGCGGTGCCGGCATCGGCCGCATCCGGATCGTCCCTCGGGTCTGACGTGAGTAACAAGATCATGGCGGGCACTCTACGCGGGTAGGTTGGCGCCATGTCGGACACGCGTCCCAACCTGCTCTTCATCATGGCCGACGATCATGCCAGCCATGCCATCTCGGCATACGGCAGCCAGATCAACCGGACTCCCAACCTGCATAGGATCGCATCTGCCGGCATGCGCTTTGATTCGGTGTTCTGCACCAATTCGATTTGCACGCCCAGCCGCGCTGCCATCCTGACCGGCACCTACAACCACGTGAACGGTGTCACCACGCTCGACACCCCGATGGACAACCGCCTCCAGACCTATCCGAAACTCATGCAGCAAGCCGGCTACCAGACGGCCATATTCGGCAAGTGGCATCTGGGACACGGCCCCAACCACGATCCGACCGGCTTTGATGACTGGCTGGTCTTGCCCGATCAGGGCGATTATCACGATCCCGTGATGCTGGGACCGGACGGGGAACACCGGCTGACCGGCTATGTGACGGACCTCATCACGGACCTGTGTCTCGACTGGCTGGAAGGCCGGGATCGTGAGAGACCGTTCGCGCTGATGTGTCACCACAAGGCTCCGCATCGGACGTGGGAGCCAGATGCCGCGCACGTCTCGATGTACGAGGACGAGACGATCCCGGAACCCGCGTCGTTCTGGGACGACTACAGCACTCGATCCGGCGCCGCCTCGGCTGCCAGGATGAGAATGATGGACCTCGAGGAGAAGGACCTCAAGGCGCCGGTACCTGAAGGTCTCACCGAGGAAGAGGAAATCTCATGGCGCTATCAGCGCTACATCAAGGATTACCTGCGAGTGGTGGCCTCGATCGATGACAACGTCGGCCGGATGATCGACTACCTGCAGGCCAGCGATCTATGGGAGAACACGGTCG
>JABDOU010000104.1 GCA_013043085.1 Acidimicrobiia bacterium | reverse complement strand
GGTCCATACCGACCGGCGCGCGCTTCGACAAGTTGGCCGTTGTCGTCCTCGCCGATGGGAAAACTGTTTACCTGACGGGCATCGATCTCGCCCAGACGCTCAACCACCATCTGGGCCAGGCCGGGCGCTCCGTTTCCGAGATAAAACTTCCGAAGCCATGGGCGGGATTCGGTCTCACCGGCCGCAATGTCGTCGAGATCAGCCTCCATCCGAGCGGTGAATTCGTAGTCCACGAGATCAGAAAAGTGCTCCTCGAGCAAGCCGACGGTCGCAAAAGCCGTGAAGGATGGAATCAGAGCCGCGCCTCGTTTCCAGACATAGCCACGATCCTGAATCGTTGAAATGATTGAGGCATACGTCGAAGGACGACCGATGCCGAGCTCTTCCAGCCGCTCTATCAACGACGCCTCGTTGTAGCGGGCAGGAGGTTTCGTGTCGTGGCCGACAGCATCGATCTTGACAGCGGTCAGGTCGTCTTCCTCGGCCATTGCCGGCAGATGCTTTTCTTTGTCGTCGAGATCGGCTTCGGGATTGTCCGAACCCTCCACATAGGCACGCATGAATCCAGGAAACGTGATCGTGAGGCCCGACGCTCCGAATACGGTCGCGCGACCGTCAGTCGACTCTCCTGCGATCCGAACGGCCAATCGCTCGCCCCGGGCATTGGCCATCTGAGAAGCGATGGTTCGCTTCCAGATGAGCTCGTACAACTTCGCCTCATCGCTGTTCACCTGTTTGGCGACATCGGTTGGCATCTGAAACGCATCGCCGGCCGGACGGATAGCCTCGTGAGCTTCCTGAGCTCCCTTGGCAGTTCCGTAGGTACGGGGCGCATCAGGCAGGTACTCCTTGCCGTACAGTCCTGCGACCTGGTTGCGAGCCGCGGTCAACGCCGATTCGGAAAGCGTCGTCGAGTCGGTCCGCATGTAGGTGATGAAGCCGTTTTCATAGAGTCGCTGAGCCGCTGACATGGTCCTCGAGGACGAAAACCGCAGGCTGCGCAGCGCGTCCTGCTGGAGCGTGGACGTGCGAAACGGAGCCTTTGGCTTCCTCGTGTAGGGCTTGCGATCGACGTCGGTCACCGAAAAGGCCTGGCCGGTCAGCTTCTGTTGAAGGTCCCGAGCAGCATCCTCATCGAGGAGTACCACCTTCTTCGACGCGAGCTCTCCGGTCGAATCGAAATCTTTGCCTGTGGCAATCTTCTTCTCTTCAATAGTCAGAAGCTTGGCGTCGAACATCTCCTTTTCTTCCGTCTCGAACACCGCATCGATGCTGAAGTAGGAGGCCGAGACGAAAGCAATGCGCTCGCGCTCGCGCTGCACCACGATCCGGACGGCGGGACTCTGGACCCGGCCAGCCGACAGCCTGGGGCGAACCATCTTCCAGAGGACCGGTGAAACTTCATAGCCGACCAGTCGATCGAGGATGCGCCGCGTCTCTTGTGCTTCGACGAGGTTCTGATCCAGTTCACCTGAATTCTGCAACGCATTGAGGATGGCGTCTTCGGTGATCTCGTTGAAAACCATGCGCTTGACGTCGACCTTCGGCTTGAGAACTTCGAGGAGGTGCCAGGCGATTGCCTCACCTTCCCGGTCCTTGTCAGTCGCGAGATAGAGCTGGTCCGAGTCCTTCAGCAGCTTCTTGAGCTTCGTAACCTGAGCTTTCTTGTCCTTGGGTACCACATATATCGGTTCGAAACCGTTCTCAACGTTCACACCCATGCGCGCCCACTTCTCGCCCTTGTACTTGGCGGGAATTTCGGCCGCATTGCGCGGGAGATCGCGGATGTGTCCAATACTGGAATCGACAACGAAGTCTGATCCCAGTATTTTGCCGATCTTCTTGGCCTTTGCCGGAGATTCGACGATAACTAAGGATTTCGCCACCAGCGACCTCCTCGGTAGGTGACAGTGCCGACCCGAATGTGGCCGGCGGGACAAGTGTTTACCGGTGTCCTCGGTGCATTGTCAAGGTCTTCCGCGAATCGGACTCACCTTGACATGCCACTAATAACGCCCCAACCGTACGTCGACTTGAGGTATTCCGGGGACCTTTCGCCCGTCTTGATAGAGTTGCTCCAGATCCCTGAGTTCTCCCTGAACCACCGGATCGGGAGGCCAGATGGATGAAAACCCGGTCATCGAGATGCTTGGACGCAGATTACGGCTAGCCGTGATCGGAGGAGGTCCAGGGAGCTTCATCGGCTCGATGCATCGCACAGCGGCCCGCATCGACAACCGGTACGAGTTGGTGGCGAGCGCTTTGTCGTCAGATCCCAGGCGATCCCTGGAGTATGGCCATGCTCTCGGCTTTGATCGACCATACGAACGAGCGAGTGACCTGCTCGACCAGGAGGCAGCGCATCCGACGGGCGCAGATGCTGTCGCGATCATGACACCAAACGACAGCCACCACGAGTACTCCATGGCAGCTCTCGACCGGGGTCTCGACGTCATCAGCGACAAACCGATCGCCAATACGCTGACGGAAGCTCGCGAGATTCTTGCGAACGTCGAACAAACCGGCCTCGTGTTCTGCCTGACACACAACTACACGGGCTATCCGATGGTCCGTCAAGCGCGTGCCATGGTTGCCGAAAACGCCATCGGCGAAATTCGGCTGGTTCAGGTCGAATACGTGCAGGGAGGCAAAGCAAAGCCAGACCCGGCAGGCGATGACCCCGGATGGCGCTATGACCCGGAGCGCGGTGGACCGTCGCTGGTACTGGGTGACATCGGGACCCACGCGCACAATTTGGCCAGGTTCGTGACCGGCCTCGAAATCACGGAAGTTGCCGGAGAGGTGGGACATATCGTTCCAAACCGGCGGGTTGACGATTACGCCGGAGCATTACTCCGGTTCTCCAATGGCGCCCGGGGAAGCTTCTGGGTCACGCAGGCGGCCGCAGGCATGGAGAATTGTCTTCGTATACGGGTTTCGGGGGCAGACGCCACCATCGAGTGGTCTCAGGAGACGCCTACCCGTCTCATCGTGAGACCGATCGGAAAGCCGGCTGAGTTACGAACGCCGAACGGTCCCGGAACGCTCCCGCTGGCCCGGCGTGCCAGCCGGATCGTTGCAGGACATCCCGAAGGTTTTCACGAAGGATTTGCGACGATCTATTCCGACGCCGCCGAGGCGATGGCCGCCCGTCGCGTCGGGCTCGATCCGGATCCTCTCGCGATGCACTTCCCGACCGCCTGGGACGGGGCGCTTGGCGTGAAATTCGTAGAAGCAGTGATCCAATCGAGCCAGAACGCGAGCGCATGGACCAACGCCATGCTCGAATCATGAATCGTCGATCAGCGAACCCTCTCGAGCAGAAAGGAATCAGATGATGATCCGCTGGGGAATCTTGAGTACCGCCAACATCGGCATGGCGAAAGTCACGCCTGCCATACAGGCCGCCCCTAACTGCGAAGTCGTCGGGATAGCGTCCCGGGACCGGGATCGGGCTGGTGCGGCTGCAGCCGAACTCGGTATTGCTCGATCATTCGGCTCATACGAAGAACTTCTCGAAGACGAGGATATAGATGCCGTATACATTCCGTTGCCGAACGACATGCACGCCGAATGGACCTTGAAAGCGGCCTCGGCCGGTAAGCACATCCTCTGCGAGAAACCGCTCGCCATGTCTCATGGCCAGGCCACCGAGATGGTTGCCGCGTGCGAGGACGCCGGGGTTCTCTTGATCGAAGCGTTCATGTATCGGCATCATCCGACGTGGGTGAAGGCGCTGTCGCTCGTCGCGGATGGCTCGATCGGGGAACTGGTAGCTGTGCAGAGCTGGTTCAGCTACTTCAACGATGATCCGACCAATATCCGCAATCGTATCGAGAATGGCGGCGGTGCGATCATGGACATCGGTTGTTACAACATCAACCTGTCGCGACGTGTGTTCGGATCCGAACCCACAGCGGTGCGATCATCTGTGTATCGCGATCCGGTGATGGGGATCGACACCCTTTCGTCAGCCGTACTCGAATTCGGCGAAGGCCGACACTCGACGTTCACGTGCTCGACGAGAGCCGAGAGCTATCAGCGGGTGCACATCGTCGGTACCGATGGACGCATTGAGATCGAAATTCCTTTCAACATCCCCAACGACGTCCCAACCCGCATATTTCTGAGCCGTGGGGGCGATCCGCCCGTGGCGCCCGCCACTGAGACGTTCACGTTCGAACCGGCCGATCAGTACACGATCCAGGCCGAGCTCTTCGCTCGAGCCCTCACCGATGACACAGCACCCCTGGTCAGTAGTCGCGATGCGATCGGCAACATGGCCGTGGTCGACGCGATTCTGGGACGCTGACATATGCCTACATTTCAGCAACCGACCAGAAGAAGAAGGACACCATGCGCGACCTGACCGATCTCACCATTGCCATCACCGGTGCCAGCGCCGGCATCGGAGCGGCCACTGCAAGAGCACTGGCTGATGCGGGCGCCAACGTGGCCATGGGGGCACGACGGGTCGAACGGCTGCAGGATCTTGCGACCGGGATGGGCGACCGGGCTTTGGTAGCAGAGATGGATGTACGAGTCCCCGAAGATGCCCGCAATTTCGTCGAACAGACGGTCTCGCGTTTCGGCAGACTCGACGGCATCGTCGCCAACGCCGGAATTGGTGC
>JABDOU010000086.1 GCA_013043085.1 Acidimicrobiia bacterium | reverse complement strand
GTTATGGCCCACCTCGGCATCGAACCCGGCCGGCCGGTCGGCGAAGCGATGGATATGTTGCTAGAACATCGGATCGACCACGGACCATACGACGAGGCCGAAGCCTTTGCCTTGCTCGATGCCTGGTGGGAACGAAGGAGCAAGTAATACCGAACGGCCCCCGGTTTGTGGTTGTCTTTCATCTTCCCCCTTCGCCTTCGGCGAGCGAGCGGTACCTTCCCCATCTTCGATCCTTCGGATTTCTCGATGGGGGATCATTGGGCATGAAGGGGATTTCGGTTGCTTCTTATATGCGCATATGCGTAATCTTTTGGAACATGACCCACATTCAAGCCCAGCGAAATGAGCGTCTTGATAGTCAAACATCATGAGAGAACAGCATGACGCATAAGGCAGCCGTATTGGGTGCTTCGGGATACGCAGGCGGGCAGCTCGTTCGACTGCTCGATGGGCATCCTTCGATCGATGTCGTGTATCTCGGCGCCCATAGTTGGGCCGGTCAATCCCTCGGGTCTGCTCACCCCCAGCTCGGCGGAGGCGACCGGATCATGGGTCCCATCGACGTCAACATGATGCCCGAGGCTGACATGGCGTTTCTAGCACTTCCGCACGGTGAGTCGTGGAAGATCGGCTCCGCGTTGGTAGAGCGGGGGGTGAAGGTCGTCGATCTCGGTAGTGATTTTCGTCTGGATTCAGATGATCGCTATGTCGAGGCCTATGGGCAACATCATCCTCTTGCCGACGATCTCTCGTCCTGGGTGTATGGGCTCCCCGAGCTGTTTGGTCCGTCGATATCGGCTGCCGGCCGGGTAGCCGCACCCGGCTGTTACCCGACCTCTGCCCTCCTGGCGCTGGCCCCGCTGGTACACGAGGGGATTGTCGAGATCGACGGAATTGTGGTTGACGCCATTTCTGGCGTGAGCGGAGCCGGGAGAAAAGTGAGCGCCGATCTGACATTCGGAGCGGTTGCTGAGGGAGTGAGGGCTTACGGTGTGTTCAATCATCGGCATCGTCCCGAAATCGAAGCAGGCCTCGAAGCCTTTGTCGGAGCTCCTGCCTCAATCGTTTTCACCCCGCACCTGGCTCCGATGCAAGCCGGTCTTCTATCGACGTGCTACGGAGATCTGGCGGGTGCGGCAGGCGACGTCGAAGCAGTCCTCAAAGACTTCTATGTTGATGCGCGGTTCGTCGATGTGATCGGTCAACCTCCTCAGACGAGATGGGTGGTCGGTTCAAATCGCGCCCTGCTTTCTGCCCATGCCGACGAGCGCACAGGAAAGGTGATCGTGTTGTCTGCCATTGACAACCTCGGCAAAGGTGCGGCAGGCCAGGCGGTGCAATGCGCCAACCTGATGCTGGGAGAACCCGAAGATGCGGGGTTGACGTCTGCTGGTTGGCTTCCATGAGCGTTGTCGCGCCTTTTGGATTCGAGGCGGCCGGGGTTTCTGCCGGGATCAAGAAGCCAGGGGAAAAGGATCTGGCAGTCGTGGCGGCCGCCGGACCGGTTGCCGCCGCGGGGATCTTTACCCGCAATCGATCCGCAGCTGCACCCGTCTTGCTCAGTCGCCACCACCTCCGGGATCATCAAGCACGGGCCATCGTTCTCAACAGTGGATGCGCAAACGCAGGCACCGGTTCGGCCGGTGAGAAAGCTGCTCTTGCAATGGCACAGGCCACTGCTGAAGGCCTCGGTTGTCGTGTTCCCGACGTGCTCGTGGCCAGCACCGGGCCGATCGGACCTCCACTGCCGATCGACCACATCTGCAACGCCATACCCGACGCCATCGGAGCGCTCAACGATCAATCCGGAACCGAGGCAGCCACGGCGATCATGACAACCGATACGGTGAACAAGGAGGCGACCGCAGTGGGTTCGGGCTATGTGATAGGGGGTATGGCTAAGGGAGCCGCAATGGTTCGGCCCGATATGGCCACCATGCTTGCGGTCCTGACGACCGATGCCGTCCTTTCCTGGCAAGCTCTTGAAACGATGTTGCGACGGGTGGGCGATAAGACGTTCAACTGCCTCAATATTGATGGCTGCCCTTCGACAAACGATTCGGTGTTCCTCCTCGCATCCGGCGCTGCCGGCGTTCGCCCCGACCTCGAAGAATTTGAACAACGACTCCACGATGTCTGTCTGGATCTTGCTCTGCAGATGGCGCGAGACGGCGAGATGACGGATCGGGTGATCACGGTGAACGTCCGGGGCGCGGTCAATGACGCGATCGCTCGCGAAATAGGCCGGACGATGACGGATTCCGATTTGGTGCGGGCATCGTTCTACGGGGGAGATCCCAACTGGGGCAGACTGCTGGCTGCGGCGGGCGCGGGGCCATTTCCCGTGAACCCCAATGCGATGACTGTCTCCTATAACGGTGTTGAAGTCGCTCGTAACAGCGTTCAACTCGACTATGCCCGGAACGCCTTGCTCGCGACGTTGCGGCAAGGTGACTTCTCCGTCGACGTCGAGGTCGGTACCGGCGAGGGACAAGCGACAATTTACGCATGTGACCTGACACCCGGATATGTCACGTTCAATTCGGAGCCGTCCTGATGCCGACCGGTCACGGGGCACCTCACGCCTCAAAACCGAGGATTGCGTCGACGATGGGTAAAGCCAGGATCTTGATGGAGGCGATGCCGTTCATCAAGGCATATCGAGGCCAGATCGTTGTCATCAAATACGGCGGCTCGGCGATGGTTGACGAAGATTTGCGAGCGTCATTTGCCGACGATGTGGCACTCCTTCACCTGGTTGGTGTGAAGCCGGTGATCGTCCACGGCGGGGGGCCGCAAATATCGGCGGCGATGAACCAGGCAGGCGTTGAACCCCAATGGATGGAGGGCCTACGCGTAACTGATGCTGAAACGATGAAAGTGGTGCAGGCAACCCTGGCCGGATCGATCAATCCCGACATCGTGCGGCTGATCAACGCTCACGGCGGTGTGGCCAGTGGTGTGAGTGGACTCGACGGCAACCTTCTCATCGCCCGACCCAGGGACAAACGGTTGGGATACGTCGGCGAGGTCAGCCGTGTGAATCCCGGGGTGCTCGTCGGTTTACTAGATCAGGGTTTCATCCCCGTGGTTGCACCCGTTGCCAGGGGCGAGGACGGTGAATCGTACAATCTCAACGCAGACACAGCCGCCGGAGCTCTGGCGTCCGCACTTGGCGCAGCCAAGCTGATCTACCTGACCGATGTCGAAGGTCTGT
>JABDOU010000085.1 GCA_013043085.1 Acidimicrobiia bacterium | reverse complement strand
ATGTTTGGCCGTCCTTCCGGGGTGAATGGTTGCATGATCAAGAACGTCGGATTCTCGTCCTCGGGCAGTCGCATCAAGAGGTAGTAGGGGAGCATGGGAGGTGGCGATGCGGCTCCTCGAAGGCTCGGCCTCGTTACTCCCTTTGATGGATCTTCATCGATCTCCCACTGATCACTCTCGGAAAAGAAGACGCTCGGAGCGGTCACGTGATATCGACCGTACATGTCGCTCTGCACGCGGAAGAGATCTTCGGGATAGCGAAAGTGCTGTTTGATCTCGTCTGGCATGACGTCGATCGAGGCAAACAAATCGGGAAAGATCGCCGCGTAAGCACGGATGATCGGATCGTCCTGATCGACGATATAGAGCGACATGTCGCCATTGAACGGGTCAATCACGGCCTTGACCGAGTTGCGGACGTAGTTGAAGTTGTTCGGCAGAGTGCTGGGATGAGCGGTGGCAGCCAGCCTGCTCGTGTTGGCCCGCTGAGAATATGGATACCGTGTCGAGGTCGAGTACATATCCACGATCCAGCGCATCTCACCGTCGACGATTACGAGGTATGGATCAGAATCCTGGGCGAGAAATGGGGCCACCTTTTCGAGTCGGTCCTGGATGTTGCGCACCATCAGCACGCGGCTATCAGGTGTGATGAGCCCTGACAGAACCGTATTGGTATCTCCAAAGCGGAGAGCGAATGCGGCTCGGCGAATCAAACCTCCGACCTGAACACCACCCGTGCCGTCATACGAATTGAACGTCAGATCGTTTGCATCGGCGGTAAGCGAATCGACTTCGCGTTCCCTTGTCCCAACAATCACAAACGACCCCTCGGCGGCCACCTCTCCGAAATAGATACGTTCTTGGGTGAGCGTCAACTCCTCAGCAGTAACGTTGAGGGGGATGTCTCCCACAAGGAACTGCGGCTGGCCCTCGACGCTGACATCGTTCGCAGGCGATGCGACTACCCCAAACCCGTGCGTGAAGATCAGATGGTCATTCGTCCAGTTGCTCTCGGCCGGGTCGAGCGCGGGCGCCAGCTCACGGGCGGACAACATCACCTGGGTCAGTTTGCCGTCTATCACGTAGCGATCCGTATCGACGTCGTCGACCTGGTAATACGTACGCAGCTCCTGCAGCTGCACGTAGGCCTCTTTCAGAACGCCGGGGTCCCACAGTCGGAGGTTGTCAACGGTCAGTGAGTTATTGGCAATGTCTTCGTCGTCGAGATCAGGCGACGCAGCAAACCCGCGCGCCGTTACACCCGAGAGACCGTATGCGTCGCGAGTTGCGGTTATGTGTCGATCTATGAACTCGGCTTCCTGGGATAACTCTTTTGGTTCGACGGAGAAGCGCTGTACGAGCGTGGGGTACAGAGTCGCAACGAGAACCGATGCCGCCAGCCACAGGCCTCCGGCTACGGCCGGCAGTGACCAGCCCTTGATGCGGATGTTGATCAGCAGCAAAATTCCGACGATGATCGCAACCCAGACCATCAAGCGAAGCGCCGGCAATTGAGCGTTGACGTCGGTATAGGTGGCGCCAAGCACAGCACCTCGATTCGAGAAAAGCAGGTCGTACTGATCGAGGCGGTAACCCCACGCCTTGAGCAGGGCCACAATCGCCAGCAGGACGGACAGATGCACCTTGACGCCACTGCTGATACGACGGACATCCTGCTGGACGACGATCCCGCCATTGAGGTAGTGGAGGGCGGCGGTGAGAAACGTTGTCCATACCACGAGCTGAAATCCGAACTGAAACAGATCGCGCCAAAACGGAAGCCGGAATACATAGAAGCCGACGTCATTGGCAAAGACCGGGTCCGGTACGCCGAAGGATTGGGAATTCTGAAACAGCAAGAAGTCCTGCCAGAGACCCGAAGCGCCGAGCCCCATCAGCAGACCAAAGAACAAAGCAACGCCAACATAGATGCGTGTGGCGTAAGCCTCCGCCATCATCTGGAATCGCTCGACCATCTCGTCGCGGGCACCTTCGATCGACGCGACGGTCAAACGCGGCGACAGCCGTTCGGCCAGGAAGAGGTTGATGGCGATGAACGCCACAGCCAGGATCCCGGCGACAACCACTAGACCTATTCGATTGAACAGAATCGTCCGCCAAACCGAAGAACGATCGACTGATGAGAACCAGAGAAAGTCGGTCCAGAGCACGGCCGCACCACGCAAGGTCATCGCTACCACCACCAGGACGACAACCAGAACGCGCGTCCATATCCGACGACGCGCTGGACGAATCGGTACGGCGGGGCCCTGGTCGTCGGGATCGCGGTGAATCACTTCCCGGATTCTATGGAGGTGCGGAGATAAGACATCGATCGGGGTTCATTCAACGACGAAGCGCCTCCCCAGAGGGGCCTTTTGTTTTGATCCGTTCAGATATCTACGTACGCAGAACACGGTCGAGAACATGAATAACTTCATTCGACGTTGCATGTCTGTCGCCGTGACCCCGATCGCGTTTATGGTGCCATCTTCAAC
>JABDOU010000153.1 GCA_013043085.1 Acidimicrobiia bacterium | reverse complement strand
CCTGGATTCTGGCGAACCGACCCGAACTGCCCTTGAACCGCCTCGGCATATGAGGCAAACACATCTTGTTCTGGTCCGTACGCCACAAACCACCCGGCAGGCTCTCCTCGCGACGTTCCCGACAGCGTGGTCGACGTGGCCTCGACGATGGTATCCATTCCGAGAGCCCCGAGTAGCAATGCGTTGCCGGCGGGTCCCGAGATCGCCCCGACATAATTGCCGACGTGGCCCTGATGGTCGACCAGTAGGGGATCATCGGACAGCCGGCGTCGTTCCCTATCACGAACCCGGACGGGTTCCTCGTCGATGAGGGCCCAGTGGGTCAAACCCCACGAATGCCAACCATGGCGGTAGAACGTGGTGGATCCGAAAGGATGCGAAAGTTGCACGTCGCCGGCGTTCAGCAGCCATCCCCCCCTGGTTCTGGTAGCGGATGACTCGGTAGAAACGCTGATCGGACCCAGGTCGAGGCTGGTCAAGGCGCGTGATCCTTTTCGTAAATAAACGTAACCATTTGAATTGACTCGTAGACAATCGTAAGATAGCGCAATGGTTCCAGGAGTTCCAGCGCCGTTGCGGAGAGATCGGATGCTTGCCATGTTGCGAGAGCACGAATTCGTTCGGGTCGCCGAACTCAGCCGAACGTTCGGGATTTCCGAGGTCACGGTGCGATCAGATCTGTCGACTCTTGCTGATAACGGTCTCATCCAACGCGTGCACGGAGGGGCAATGGTCCCGGGGTCGGAGGTTGAGCGTTCTTTCGAAGAGTCGCTCGATGCATCGGCGCAGGAGAAAGCCGCGATCGGGCACCATGCAGCTCGATCAGTTCTCCCTGGAGAGACGATCATGCTGGACGTTGGCACCTCGACTGCTGCTCTCGCCCGTTCCCTGGTCAACCGTGAGACCCTCCACAACGTGACCGTCTTCACTTCGAGTTTGAAGGTTGCTCTCGATCTCGAACCTGCGATACCTCGCATCACAGTTGTCGTTACGGGAGGCACCCTGCGACCACTCCAGCACTCTCTGGTTGATCCGATGGCCGGGTACGTATTCGACACCGTGAGGTTTGATCGCGCGTTTGTCGGATGCAACGGGGTTCATGTGGATCACGGAGTCACGAACGTGAACCTTCCCGAGGCGGGCATGAAGCGAAGAATGATCGCAGCAGCCCGCCAGACCGTTGTGGTGGCAGACGGTTCCAAGGTAGGCAACGTCAGCGTCGCGAAAATCGCCGAGCTCGAAGAGATTGACCTTCTGATAACCGGCAGAAGCGCTCCACAAGATTTGGTAAAAGAACTCGTGCAGCACGGTGTGGCTGTTGAGATCGCAGAGCCTGGAAATCCGGGCGCATGAAGAACACTCAGGTGTTGAAACGAAAGGAAAATATGAAAATAAGGATGATTGCGCTTCTCGCAATTCTCGCGCTGGTTGCCGCTGCTTGCGGCGACGGTGGAGAAGCCGACAGCGAAACGACAACGACGACCGCGGCCCCCGCGGTGACCGAAACAACGGTCGCAGAGACTCCGGTGGAACCGGATGAGCCGATGGTCGATGCATCGACGATTCGATGGATGACGCGGCCTGATAATCCGGAAGAGGCAGCGGTGTACTCCGAGATCTCGGATCAAATCAGCGCCGGCATGGACGATATAGAGCTCGTCTACGAACCTGGTTCGAACGAGGGCGCTGGCTATCAGCAGACGCTGTTGACGAACCTCTCGGCAGGAACTGCCCCCGATGTGTTCTGGATCCCGGGTACCGACATCGCAGACTTCGCCTCCCGCGATGTGATCCTCGATCTTCGTGAGTATGCGACAGCGACCGGCCACAACGACGCAGATTTCTATCCCGGTCCGATGGGTCACCTCACCACAGACGTCGACACCGGCCAACCCGGTGACGCCCTCTGGGGTCTGCCGCGTGACGTGTCTACCTTCGCTCTCTATATCAACAACGATCTGATCGCAGAGGCCGGTGTTGACGATCCTCGTGAGCTCGAAGCCAACGGCGAATGGACGTGGGAGAAGTTCCAGGAAGTCTCCGACGGCATTGCTGCCCTCGGCGGCGAAATCAAAGGCTACGGCCAGAGCGCCTGGTGGGGCCCATACGGTGCCTGGATGAATGGCGCCGGCGGCGGTTTCTTCACCGCTGATCGGTCGGCGTGCGCTCTCGATAGCGCCGAATCCATCGAAGGATTGACGTTCCTGCGCGAACTGTATAGCGGCGACTCGGTGATTCCATACGGCGAAGATCCAGAGCCTCCGTTCCGGGCCGGTACCGTCGGTATGTTTCAGAACGGTCGTTGGGCGACTCCTGGTATCCGTACCGTTGATTTCGATTGGGATGTTGTCGGTCTGCCGACCGGCCCCTCAGGACCGGGCAACTGGTTGTTCTGGGGCGCCTATGTCGTGAATGCAAATACGGAGAACCCGGAGGCCGCATGGTCCCTGGTTGAGGCGCTGACCACCGCCGAGACCCAGGCCCAGATCTCGGCACTCGGAGCCAACATTCCAAGCCGGGTGAGCCAGGACGCCCTCGACGCTTTCCTCGGGTTCACACCCCCGGCGAACAATCAGGCGTTCCTTGACGGATTGTCCAACAACCCGACCACGGAGGGTCCGCTCTGGGCGGGTTCGTGGCCCGAATACGTGACGGCTATGGACGGAGCAATCCAGGAAGTCGTGACCGGATCTCGTGATCTGTCCGACTTCGAAGCCAACATCTGCTCCGAGACAGCCGGGGCGTTCAGCTAACACAGGCCGTTGGACTCGGGCCGGGCTCCTTGCCCGGCCCGGGTCACGGTTACCCGATGACTACCAAACTCACAGAAGGAATAACACAGGAGGATCTGCCTACCTGGTTCAAACCGCTGGTCGCGTGGCGGGTGGTGGTAGCCATCATCGTGAGCTTGACCCTCGCCGCCACGATTCTCAAACGTGGAATTGAAGTCGAGGGACTTCTTCGCTGGACTCTGGCTCTTGGTCTTCTCGGAGCCGTGGTGGCGTCGGTTCTGGCGATCCGATGGACATCGGCCAGAGAACATCGTGGGCGTCTCGCCGGATTCGTTCTCGACTCGCTGCTCGCCGTGATTCTGGGGTTCGTTGCGCTGAACGGCATGGGAATGTTCACGGGCATCGACGCAGTGGGCGAGGCTTTCAACGGCAGCGTCGGATGGCTCGGGATCGTCATCATCGGATGGCTGGTTCAGGGTTACGCCGCCCGGACCGAAGCACCCCAGGTTGCACTCCGCCAGGTGGCACGCTGGACGATGATCACCGGCCTCGTCGTCTTGTTGCTGGCAGTCGGGCTGATTCCTGGAATCATCGAATTCTTCCGCCGGGCCGTTCAGCCGGACGTCCTGGTTTTCTGGGTCATCGCCATTCCTGCCGGCATGTTCGCTCGGATGGGGTGGACGGATTCTGCGGCCCAATTGTTCGAGACGACCGAATCTCAGACAGAAACGATGGACGGCCTTCTCTTCGTAGCTCCCAACGCTCTCGGGTTCCTTGCCTTCTTCGCCGGACCCCTTGTCGTATCGCTCTTCATCAGCTTTACCGAATGGGATGGCTTGACCGCCGCGACGTTCGTCGGATTCCAGAACTACATAGATCTCTTGTCGGACAACCTGTTTCTCCGATCGCTTCGAAACATCGTTGTCTTTTCCGCACTCGCCATCCCGCTGGCGGTGGGACCCGCCCTGCTCCTCGCATCACTTCTGAACTCCAAGCTCCCTGGCATGAAAGCCTTTCGTGCCGTTTACTTCCTGCCTTCGATCGCCGGGGTCGTTGGGGTAACTCTCATCTGGAAGCAACTGTTCAACTCGACGGTTGGATATCTCAACTTCATGATCCTCAAGGCAACTGAGTGGATCAACGCGTTGTTCGGCCTGGAACTCGAGGCGGCGCAACCGCAGTGGATATCGGATTCGAATATTGCCCTGTTCGCCGTCGTGATTCTCTTCGTCTGGCAGCAGATCGGATTCAATACCGTGTTGTTCCTCGCCGGCATGCAGGGGATCGATCGCACGCTATACGAGGCTGCCGAAATCGACGGAGCCGGACCCTGGCGGAGGTTCACTGCGATCACCGTGCCGACGCTGAGACCCACCACGGTATTCGTGGTGGCGACGACGACGATCCTGGCGCTGCAGCTGTTCAATGAGCCTTTCATCTTGAATTCGCCCAATGCACCTGCTGGTCCGGCCAATTCGACTCTTACGCCGGTGGTGTACCTGTATCAGAAAGCCTTCCAGCAATTCCAGATCGGATACGCCTCAGCGGTGGCCTGGGCCTTATTCATTCTCATCTTCGGCGTGACGTTGCTGTATTTCCGCCGCGGCGGCGAGGACGGAGTGCTCAGCGCATGACGACACTGGATTCGCAAGCAACTCGACACCGGCGGAGAAAGATTCTCAGGACCATCGGCGTCAGGGGTGGGGCCTATGGAATCCTGATACTGGTAGCTCTGGCGATGTTGTTTCCCTTCTTCTACATGGCTGCGACGGCTGTCAAGACTGCTGACGACACGTTCCGCTATCCACCCAAGATTCTCCCGAGATCGGCGGCTACCGCGACGGTCGCCGGTGAAGAAGTGGAGCTGTTCAATGCGCCGATTGTCGGCGGGGGAACCGAGGTCACCTACCTCGCCGAGTCGGGCATCAGGGCAGGCCTGTTTGCGAACCTCGACGATGTCGAGGACACGATTGCATGGCCACTCGATCGGGCGACCGATACCGGCTCGACAGTGGTTCTCGATGAAGAGACCTTCCCCGTCTATGACGTGCAGGTGGGCGACGAGTCGTCGCAGCGGGCGTTGGTTCGGAATACCTCTGTTGGTCGGTTTGTGGCCATCGATGACGCATCGGTCGAATCCTTTGCCGTGGTTCGCACCACAGAACCCGCCGAAACGGTGGAAGCCCAGTGGCAGAACTTCGGCGAGGTCATCGAGCTGAGGGACTTTGACCGTTCCCTGACCAACACGATTCTGGTCACGATTCTCGTGGTCGCCGGGACGCTCTTCACGTCGATTACCGGCGGATATGCGTTTTCCCGGGTGCGATTCGCCGGTCGGGACAAGATCTTTGTTGCGTATGTCGGATCGATCATGATCCCCTTCGTGGTTCTGATTGTCCCGTTGTTTCGTCTGATCGTCGCTCTGGGATGGGTCAACACGCTCGGTTCCCTCGTCTGGCCGTTCCTGTTCAACGCGTACGGAACGTTCTTGATGCGACAATTCTTCGTGGCGATTCCCAAGGAGTTGGAGGAGGCTGCGTTCGTTGACGGCGCTCGACGATGGACCATCCTCTGGACCATTTTCGTACCACTCGCCTGGCCGGCCATCGCGACACTGGCCACGTTCATGTTTCTCTATGCGTGGAATTCGTTTATTTGGCCTCTCGTGTCCATCAACCTGGCGAATTCAGACGATTTCGTTCTGACGCTCGCCCTTCAGACGCTCGGAGGCCAGTCGGGAGAGGGCCCCAATTTGATCTTTGCAGCCATCGTGCTCTCGGTGATGATCCCCTTCACCGTTTTCATCATGGCTCAGCGGTACTTTGTCGAGAATGTCGCCAGCTCCGGGATCAAATAGTCCCCACATCAAACCAGCGTCGCCAGGTAGATTTGATGCATGGAATATGACCCGTTGGTGGCGGATTCCACAGGGGGGGATCACGACGTAACCCCTGCCGAGACCGCGCAGGCGGAGGGCATGTGGGCGGACGTCCCATTGACCTCCGAGCCGCTGCCGTCGGGCCTCGTCACGTTTGTCATGACGGACATCGAGGGTTCCACACGACTGTTCCGCAAACTGGGCGACGACTATGCAGCGCTCCTCTCCGCTCATCGTGCACTGTTGCGCTCGGCGTTTGGCCGCCACCACGGAGTGGAGCTCGGGACCGAAGGGGATTCCTTCCTCATAGCGTTTCCCGACAGCGCCGAAGCTCTCGCCGCCTGCCTGGAGGCACAACACGCCCTGGCTACCCACGAGTGGCCGGCTGGCGCCGAGGTGCGTGTGCGAATAGGGGTCCATACGGGGGAGGCAACTCCCATCGGGCACGACTACGTCTCCCTGGCTCTCCACCAGGTCGCCCGCATCTCGTCCGGCGCCCATGGCGGGCAGGTGCTGTTGTCTGAGGCGACCGCAGATGACGCCCAGGGAAACCTGCCTTCTGGCAGCTCGCTCCTGGCCCTCGGATCCTTCCAACTTCGCGGCTTCGCCAAACCCGAGCGGCTCTTCCAGCTTCGCCATCCCGATCTGCAGACCGACTACCCGCCCGTGCGCGCCATCGGGATCGTCGCCCACAACCTGCCGTTCCTACGATCCGGATTCGTCGGCAGAGCAGATGACCGCGCCGTTCTCGCAGACATGCTTCGCTCGAGCGGAGTTGTCAGCGTCGTGGGCATGGGTGGCGTGGGCAAGACACGACTCGCCGTCCAGGTCGCGTTCGACGTCATGGACAGATTCGCCGATGGGGCCTGGTTGGTGGAGTTGGCTGCTCTCACGGACCCGGATTCGGTGTCGGGTGCAGTTGCCGCGACGATGAGGATTACCGAACAACCCGGGCGTACCACCGACGAACTGTTGATTGAGGCACTTGCCCACAGGGACATGTTGCTGATACTCGACAATTGCGAGCACTTGCTGGACGCCGTCGCAGTGTTGGTCGAGCGCATGTCCCAGCATTGTCCTCACCTTGTGATACTCACTACCAGCAGGGAGCCACTCGACGTCGAGGGAGAGGTGGTGTGGAGAGTTGGCCCGCTGCCCGTTGTCGATCCCGAATCCGTGCACACCGTGACCGAAGCCGAAATCAGTGACGCAGTTCGACTCTTCGTCACCAGGGCCGCGTTGGTGCGACCAGGATTTGAATTGTCTGATGCAAACGCGGCCGATGTTGCGCGCATCGTCTCGCACCTCAACGGGATACCACTTGCGATCGAGTTGGCTGCCGCCGCGCTGGATGAGCGGCCTCTGGAGGGCGTGTTGCGTGGTCTGACGGATCGCTTCGCGTTGCTCACCCACGGGAGACGGACTGCGCCCGGCAGGCATCAGACTCTCCGAGCTGCCCTCGAGTGGAGTCTCGATCTGCTCGGTGACAGTGAGCGGCGACTGTTCACGCGCCTTGCCGTGTTTGCCGGAACTGGAACGTTCGACGCTGTCGCAGAGGTGTGCGCCGATACATCGGTATCGAGTGAAGACATCCCCCGCATGCTGCGGCACCTCGTGCGCGCGTCGCTCGTTGTGGCGGATGCCGAGGCCCCGGACCGGTGGACGATGTTGGAGTCCATGCGGGAGCTTGCCGCTCTCGAGCTCGAAGTCGCTGGCGAGTCAGAAGTGTTCTCTGTCAAACATCGCCAGTGGTACCTCCGACAGGCCGAGGAGTCGCAGGACCACATCGGCAGGCGAGGCCATGCTGCGATCATGGACGATCTCGTGGCCGAACGCAAAAACATCCGACGGGCCATCGACAATGCCATTGCGGCCGGAGACGGCGACAGCGCCGTGCGGATGTGTGTTGCGATGACGCCGTTCTGGACTTCTCGCGGGGCCTGGACGGAGGGCATCCAGCGGCTCACAACGGCGCTGGAGTTGAAAGGCGCGACAGATGCGATCCGTACGTCAGCGCGAGTTGCTCTCGGAAACCTACTTTTGCTGCGGGGAGAGTTCGACGACGCCGAGCGACTGTTCGCTGCCGCAGAGGCGGCCGCTGTCACCGGCGACGATGACCTCACGCTCGCCAAAGCTCTCGCCGGCACGGGATACGTGGCGTTCCGGCGATCAGACCTGACCGTGGCGCAGTCCAAATGGGAGGAAGCACTGGAACGGGCCGAACGCGCCGGAGATGGGCGCGTTGCCGCCGGAATCCTCCGCAGCCTTGCGATTGCGGCGGGAAGCAGCGGTCAGCAGGACCGTGCGCAAGATCTGTTGGAGCGAGCCATGGACCTTGCCCAGCAGGCCGAGGACGACCAGTTGATTCGACTGCTGCTCGGTTCGCTCGGTGAGTTACACCTCTGGCTCGGCCACTACCGGATCGCTGATGAGCACTACGGCGAAGCGCTGTCGTTGGCGGGATCCATCGGCGATCTATCGGCGCGTCCGCTGCTCCTCGCCGAGCTGGGTTGGGTCGCCAATCTGCGAGGTGATCCGGCAACCGCCCACCGTCTGGCGATCGAGGCCGCGGAGCTCGCCGAGGATCTGGGCAACCCGCGCGTGGTCGCTCACGCCCATCGATTACGAGGCGAGGCGCAGGCGCACCTGGGTGAGCCTGCGGAGGCATTCGAAATCCTCGAGGAGGCCAGGGTCGTCGCAGAAGGCCTGGGAGCCCCTGCGGAGCTGGCCGGCGTCCTCTGTTCGCAGGCCGGTGTCGCGCTGGAGCAGCTCATGCTCGACGATGCCATGCGCCTCGCCGAGGCTGCCGGCCTGCCCAGCGCCCTCAGACATACCATGCGGCGAACAGCTCCGGAATGGATCCTGGGAGTGGCAGCAATGATGAACGGCGGGCTCCACGAGGCCGAAGCGCAATTCCAAAGGATTTTGCGGCGGGCTGTCTATGCATACATCCCACGTCACGAAGCCAACACACTGTGGGGACTCGCTCGCATCAGCTCTGCTTCAGGACGCCACGGTGAAGCTGCCGATCTCCATTGGCAAGCACTGGAGCTGCGTCGCCGGATCGGCGACAAGCTGGGCATAGCGGACTCGTTGATCGGAGTGGCCACGGCTGCGGCCGGCCTGGGCCATCGAGAAGCTGCCCGGCTCGTGTCGGCAGCGATCGACATGCGCGCAAGCGCCGGAGCAGTGGCCACGCCACGTGAGGCTGGAGAGATTTCCGGTGCACTCGATGCGATCGTTGCGGCGGGTGGCAGCCGGGATTTGGGCGACCACGCGACAGAAGGTGTGTCGTCCGTTGAGGTGTTCGCGATGGCGCAGCGGCTCGTGGAGGGCATAACCGGAGCAAACCTGGACGATGGCACGAGCACAGATGGCGAAACGCGGTCTGTCGACATGAAAGGAACCGTTCATGGGATGGCTTGAAGGTGAGGTAGCGCTGGTGACCGGCGCCGGATCGGGACTCGGGCGAGCACTCGTCGACCGCTTCGTCGCCGAGGGGGCCAACGTGGTCGCCGTCGACCGATCTGCGGACCGTGTTGCCGAAGTGGAGGCAGCCCATTCCGGCGCCGTTACGGGAGTGGTTGGTGATGTCCGCTCGGGCCAAGACAATCAACGTTCAGTTGCCGTGTGCGTCGAGGCGTTCGGCAAATTGGATTGCTACATCGCAAACGCGGGCCTGTTCGACTACGGCGCCGGCGTGGTCGACACCGACATGGAACAGCTCGATCGTGGATTCGATGAGATCTTCGCCGTCAACGTCAAAGGGTATCTGCTTGGGGTGAAGGCGGCAGTGGCTGCTCTACAACAGAGCGGTGGATCCGTACTCCTCACCGCTTCCATGTCGTCGTGGCACGCTGGTGTGGGCGGCGTGGTCTACACGGCGTCCAAGCACGCCGTCGTCGGGCTGGTGCGCCAGTTGGCATATGAGCTGGCCCCGCGTGTGCGCGTCAATGGCGTCGCGCCAGGCTTCATGCGCACCGACATCCGCGGACCTGAGTCGCTGGGCCTGGGCGAACGCACCCCTTCGTCGATCCCGAATCTCGAACAGATGGCAACCGCCGTCGTTCCACTCAACTTCTTGCCCCAGCCGGCCGACTACACCGGCCACTACGTGCAGTTGGCCTCCCGCGCCAATGGGGCTACCACCACCGGAGCGGTGATCGAATGTGATGCCGGGCTCGGCGTGCGCGGCCTGGGACTGCCAACCGGCTGATCCGCGAGGGTTCGCCACTGGTATGTAGCCTGAGCCCCATGGATTACGATGCCAAAACCGCCCTCATCGTCGTTGACGTCCAGAACGATTTCGCAGATGCCGCAGGAAGCCTGTACGTGTCGGGAGGCGAAACGGTGGTTCCTGTTATCAACGGACAGATCTCGCGTGCCCGGGAGGCTGATGCCACTGTCGTCTATACCCAGGATTGGCATCCGGAATCAACGCCGCATTTCGAAAAGGACGGTGGCATTTGGCCGGTGCATTGCGTACGCGACACCTGGGGAGCGCAGTTCCATCCAGATCTCGACGTCGTCGGCCCATCGATCCGCAAAGGAACTGGTGGCGAGGACGGCTACTCGGGTTTCACCGTGCGAGATCCGGAATCCGGGAAAGAGACTCCGACCGGGTTGGGCTCGCTTCTGCTCGACGCCGGGATCGAGAAAGCGGTGGTTGTGGGGCTCGCTCTCGACTACTGCGTGAAGGAAACGGCGCTGGATGCGGTTGCGGGCGAATTCGCAACCACCTTGCTGACCGATGCCACCGCATCCGTGAACCTGCAGCCGGGTGACGATGAGCGGGCACTGGCCGATCTCGAAGCGGCCGGCGTGGTCCTGGTCGGATCCGGGATGTGACCCGGTCTCTTCGCTTCGGGTTGCGCATTCCATCGTATGCATGGCCGGGAATATCGTACGACGATTCGAGTGACCTTCTGCACTACTGCCGACAGGTTGAGGAGCATCGATACGAAGACATTTGGGTCATCGACCACCTGCTCGTTTCGAAAGGGGTATACGGCGTTTCCTGGATGGATTCGCTGGTGATGCTGGCGGCCGCAGCAGGAGTGACCGAGCGCGTTGGGCTTGGCACGGCAGCACTCGTCCTGCCCTTGCGGCACCCTGTCATCCTTGCCAAGGAGATCGCTTCGTTGCATCTGCTATCGGGTGGGCGGTTTCGTTTCGGGGTCGCGGTTGGATGGGATCCAGATGAATTCGACGCCGTTGGCGTGTCGCTGCGCGAACGTGGCAAGCGTACAGATGAGGCGCTCGAGCTGATACGCCTTCTGCTGAGCGAAGAGGCGGTGAGCTTCGATGGTCAGTTCTGGCAGGTCGATAACCTCACGATTCACCCCCGGATCCCCGACCTTCCTCAAATCTGGGTGGCGGGTGGCACGCTGACCCATGCCCCTGACACTCCCGATAAGCCGTACATCGCTCCAGGAGTTCTTCGCCGGATTGCGGCTGCAGACGGATGGATGGCGAGATCGAGTGGTAGCGACCCTGGTGACGTCAAGGCCGATTGGCAGGCGGTGCAGGATCATCTGATCTCGATCGGGCGCGATCCGGACCACTTGATCTTCGGTGCAACTCAGTTTCTTCACGTCGTAGAGGACGCATCGCGCCAAGAGGCGCTGGCGGCTCAGATGCCCCATTTTCTGGCGGTCATGGGCGAGCACCGGACCTCGGAAGATCTCCAGGCGTCCTATCTCACGGGCACGATTGATGACATGCAGGAGACCGTGACCGGATTGCGGGATGCCGGTCTGGAGTACCTGATTCTCACGCCATTGACCAACGACCCGCACCAGCTCGATCTGATCGCCCGACACCTCGTGGAGCCGTTCAGCTAGAGCTTCCACCCTGGCGAATCGCCTCGAGGATCCGAGCAGGCGTGGCCGGGAGGTTCCGCACCGGGGCCCCGGCTGCATCCCGGATGGCGTTGAGGATCGCAGGCGCAGTGGGGATGAGCGTGTGCTCGCCGATTCCTTTTGCGCCGTACGGGCCGATAGGGTCGTTGGATTCGATCAATATGTTCACCACCTCCGGCACGTCGCCGAACGTGGGGATCAGATAATCGTGCAGGTTTTCGTTTCGACCGGGCACATATTCCTCCATGAGCGCCATGCCGATGCCCTGGGCGATGCCACCCTCGATCTGTCCCTCGATCAGCGTCGGGTTCACCGCCCGTCCAACGTCGTGAGCGGCCGTGATGCGGATCAGCCGCACGGTGCCGAGTCGGGTGTCGATCTCCAGTTCGGCCATCTGGGCCCCAAAGCCGAACACCGCATACGGATCGCCCTGGCCGTTCTCATCAAGCGGTGACGTGGGAGGGTCGTATGTGGCTTCGGTCAGGGCAACAAAGCCAGCAGGATCGGCGGGGAGATTGTTCAGCTCGAACTCCCGTGTTTCGCCCCGGTCGTGAACGATCAAGGTGGTGGACCCACCCAACGGGCGATCGGTCAGTTCGAAATGAGCATCCTCAGATGCTTGCGTCATCTCGAGCATCTCGAGACGCAGGCGCCTGCTGGCCTCGAAGAGCGCATTGCCTGAGACGAACGTCTGCCGGGAGGCAGATGTTTTTCCTGCATCCGGAGTGGTGTCGGTGTCAGCGCCGACATATGACAGCGCTGCAATGTCCATCCCGAGCGTGTCCGCGCATATCTGCAGCATGGCGGTGTTGGCGCCCTGGCCGATGTCGACCGCGCCCTGGAATACGACGATGCGTCCGTCCCGATGCAGGCCTACCTTCATCGTCGAAGGATTGGGCAGCGCCGTGTTGCCGCACCCGTACCACATGCCTGCCACGCCAACTCCCCGCTGTCGCTCCCCATTGCTCCGATTGAACTCGGCAGCCTCGGCTCGAGCGTTCGCCCAGCCCGGCCGCAGTGCCTCGAGGCACTCGCGAAAGCCGACACCGGATTCAAACACCTGGCCTGTGACAGTGGGCTGGCCCGCGGTCAGCGCGTTGCGGATGCGGAATTCCAGACGGTCGATCCCGACGGCATCAGCCAGCTCGTCGAACAGGCTTTCCTGACAAACGGCAGACTGCGGAACACCGAAACCGCGGAACGCTCCCGCCGGAGGTGCATTGGTATGAACTGCCCGGGTCCGTGCCCGGTACGCGCGATATACATACGGGCCGCCGGCGTGAACGGGGGCGCGGTTGGCGACCGTAGGGCCCCACGAGGCGTAGGCGCCGGTGTCAAAGGTGCCCGAAAAATCCATAGCGATCAAGTCGCCGGAGCTGGTGGCACCAACCCGGGCCCGGAGTCGAGAAGGGTGGCGCTTGGTGGTCGACATCATCGACTCGGGTCGTGTATAGGCGATGCGAACGGGCCGGTCGAGGTGCCAGGCCGCAACCGCCAGAAACGGTTGTACAGAGAGATCGAGTTTGCTTCCGAACCCGCCACCGACCGCAGTCGGAATGATCCTGACGGCATCGGGATCAATGCCGAGGATGGCGGCGATCTCGGAGCGGTCCATGTGCGGTGTCTGGGTGCTCGCCTGGATCTCAATCCGGTCTGCGACACGTGTGGCGAACCCGGCCTCCGGCTCTATATAGGCATGTTCGACAGATACAGTCGTGTATTCGGACTCGACCACGACATCTGCTGTGTTGAAGCCGGCCTCGAGATCGCCGCGAGCGACGTAGCCCTCCACGAGGACATTCCCGCTTCTCGATTCATGAATCCGATGCGCTCCGGGAGCCATTGCCGACTCCGGATCAAGCACCGCTTCTTGCTCGGTCCACACGACGGGGAATTCGGCTACGTCCACTATGGGCATACTTCCGGCATGCCCTCCCCCCACCGCAACCGCCTCGCCGCGATGGCGAACTTCGGCTTCGGCAAACACCGGCTGATCGGCGGTCGGGGGTATGACGCCGAACCAGTTGCGACCGGGAACATCGGCGGCCGTGAAAACCGCAATCACGCCGGGAGTTTCGGCGACGTACTTGTCGATGTCGCCGAATTCGAAGGCGGCCCGGTGGAAGGGAGAACGAACGACTTTGAGGACCAGCGCGTCCGCGGGCGCCTCATCTG